>CAZCWE010000100.1:0-5095 GCA_964502285.1 uncultured Spirulina sp.
GAACGGATCGCCGTCGATACCCACAATGGCCATCTCCAACTCGCCACCAATGGGCGCGATCGCTTCTGGCTCCACAATGGCCAACTGTTTAAAGCCGGACGGTTCGGGCCGGACTATTGGGGCGATGTCTTGGCCGGTCAAACGCAAATTTGGCTAGGGGAATCCTTCGGCGTGGGCTCCTACCGAGCGGGCCATCTCAGCGTGACCTTCACCTTTGCCGTGGGGCAACCGGGCATCAACGACCAGGTGCGACTCGATTGGGGACGGGGGCAATTGCTCGCGGCCCATGGTGCGATCGGCACCACGCGGGCCTGGCTCGTCTGGGTGATGCAAACCGACGGCATCACCTACTACCACGGCGCAGCCATCCGAGCGACGGGCGAAATCGAAGCCGAAATCCGCGCCGCCCAAGGTGATGCCCCCTGGCTAGAAGCATTCCGCACCCATTGCGCCATCGGTTCGGCCCTCTTTGCCGCAACAGATAACGGTATCGTCCGCATCGAAGTAGAATCCGGCCAAATCCGCGTCGCCCAGACCTTCCCCGACACAGAACCCTTCGTCAGCGCCGAATCGCGCCTATTAGCCGGAGACGAAGGCTTAATCGCCGTCAGCCCCCAAGAAATCATCCGGCTGCAATTGGTGTGAGGGTGCGATCGGGCGTGGAGGTGAATGTGTGTACAATGAGTTGTCTGTAGTGTAAATTTTTAAATTAAAACGCTACATGATTAACGAGAAAACAGCCTTAATTCACTGCTTGATTTAGAATTAAGAGCTGATAAACAATTACAAATTGCTGTAGTGCAGTACTCGACAACGAACTTAGGAGATTGTTGCTTGAATACATTACGAAAATTAACACTTAAGGGATTTAAATCTATCAAAGAAATTGATCTTGAATTGAACCCTTTGAATGTTTTAATTGGAGCGAATGGAGCCGGCAAGAGTAACCTGATTTCATTTTTCAAGATGATCAATGAAATGATGGCTGGGCGATTTCAACATTACATTGGCATATCAGGGCGTGCCCAATCTTTTCTGCACTTTGGTTCTAAAGTGACTCTTCAAATCGAAGCAAAACTAGAATTTGAAGTTGAAAATGGTGTCGATACTTATTCTTTAAGACTGTTTCATGCTGCTGCTGACACATTGATTTTTGCTGAAGAAACCTTGAGTTATCTTGAAACTAGTGGAGACAGTCCGAGGGTAGATGATTTGGGGGCAGGGCACCAAGAAACTAACATTAACAAAGCAATAGAAGAAGAAAAACAAACTGCAAAAGTTCTTAAGTATTTACTTGATCGCTGTCGAGTGTATCACTTTCACGACACATCCCCGACAGCCGGTGTTCGCCAATCCTGCTATGTGGGCGATAATAGATGGCTGATGCCAGATGCTAGTAATTTAGCCGCTCTACTTTTAAGATTTCGTGAAGAGAATGGGAAGGCAGCGTATCAGCGTATTGTTGGAACGATTCGGCTGATTGCACCTTTTTTTGACGATTTTGTGCTCGAACCCGATGCATCTTATCATGTCATTCTTAATTGGACTGAGAAAGGGGCAGATCGAGTCTTTGGGCCACATCAGCTTTCAGATGGAACGTTACGTGCTATTTGTCTAGCTACATTACTACTGCAACCTGAGCATGAATTTCCAAAACTTATTATTGTAGACGAACCCGAGTTAGGTCTTCATCCTTATGCCTTGACTATCATTGCAGATCTTTTTAGTAAAGCCTCATTACATACACAAATTCTCATTAGTACTCAGTCTAGTTCTTTCTTAGATAACTTTTATCCTGAAGATATCATTTCTGTAAACCGGGATGGGAAAGAGTCGAAATTTGAGCGGCTACATCCTGAAGAGTTAGAAACTTGGCTAGATGCTTATAGCTTAGGAGAAGTTTGGGAAAAAAATGTGATTGGTGGAGGGCCACATTAATGGTTCGCCTTTACTTATTTGCTGAAGGGCAAACTGAGCAAACCTTTGCTGACACTCTGATTAAGCCACATTTAGCACAGTATAATGTGTTTATGAATAAGCCTGTACTTATTGCCCATGCTAGAAAAAAAGGTAAAGTACATCGTGGGGGTGGCTGGAACTATATCCCCATGAAAGATGACATCATCCGTTTTCTGAAGCAGGATCAAGCTGAAGATGTATTTTTTACAACGATGATTGATTTATATGCAATTCATGCTGGATTTCCAGGTTTAGCTGAATCCGAAAACATGAGATGTAATCCTTTTGAAAGAGTTCAATTTTTAGAGCAAAAATTCGCAGACGATATTCATGATCGGAGATTTATTCCCTATCTTCAATTACATGAATATGAAGCGTATCTTTTCTCCGATTCCGACTGTTTTAAATATCTTGATGCTGAAAACGATCGCGGAATCAGAGCCCTTCATAATATTGCCAATCAATATGAATCACCAGAGTTAATTAATGATGGGTCTGACACAGCACCGAGTAAACGCATTATTACTCAATTCCCTGATTATGAAAAATCTAAATCTACTTTTGGACCACAATTAGCTGAAAAGATTGGCTTGCAGTTAATCCGACATCAATGCCAACATTTCCATAACTGGTTAACTAAACTTGAATCTTTGCACACAGCGAGTGAGTCGAACAGTGCAAATCCAATGTGATGGCTAGCGATCGCCCCCTCAATTTCCGCCGCCATAAACCGCGCCATCCCCCGCTGAATATCGGCTTTGGGGGAATTGGGTTGACGTTGGATCTGATGCGTTCAGTGGGCGATGCGATCGCGCAGTTGTTGAATCACAGGTCAAAGCGATATCGAATCACCCCGGAATCTGGGTCATTACCAATATCAGCATATCCCTCTCGCACCGCCTGTTCTAACACAACCTTGAGCGGCTCAGGATCTAACTCTGTCAGTAGCGCAGCTTGAGCTAAAGACAAATCACCATTGCGGATTTTGGCAGCCTCTAAAAGTTTTCGCATCGGAGTTCTCATGTCTGAATCTGCGGCTGAAGCGGTTGCATCAGCAGCGAGCTTTAATGCAGAAAGTTCAATGTCTCGATTGCGCGATCGCACTAAACCCGGAATCAGGAATAAATCTATCAATTGTCCCAAGCCCAAAAATCCTAACGTTAGCAGATACAGAATGCCACTAATCCGTTTACCAACGTAGAAACGATGCAGACCACAGAACCCTAAAAAACCTGCGAACCATAACAGGTAGGCGATCGCTACATTTGCTTTTGGCATAACAAAGCACCAAATTCGTATACTCTTTATTGTACTTGAGGATACTTAAAAGCCCCCCAACATTTCAAGACAATATCTCTTGAAGAATTATGAATAACCAAAAATAAATCGACACAAAATAAATATTTCTTCAATTTGTGCAATGTTTTACAGATCGCAGATCTATACACCACAATCGATAGGATTAGAAACAAGGGGCGCAGGCCCCTTGGCAATCTACCTGAACAGGCGGGATTTAACTTTGATCGCCGATCATTTGGCTCATGTTTTCGAGGTTGAGAACATCGGATAATGTGGCTTCATCCATTAAGCCTTTTTCGAGGACAACTTCGCGGATGGATTTACCAGAGGCGAGGGATTCTTTGGCGACGGCGGCGGCGTTGAGATAGCCGATGTGGGTGTTTAATGCGGTGACGAGGGAGAGGGTTCCTTCGGCATAGCCTAAACAGCGATCGCGCTGCGCTTCGATGCCGCTCAAACATTTATCGCTGAGGGCTTGGACGGCATTACCGAGAATTTCCACCGAGTGGATTAAATCGTAGGCAATCAGCGGCATCATCACGTTGAGTTCCAGTTGACCGGCTTGGGCACAAAATGCGATCGCCGTGTCATAGCCCATCACCTGAAAACACACCATGGAAATCATTTCCGCCATCACCGGATTGTATTTACCCGGCATGATCGAAGAACCGGGTTGCACCGGGGGAAGTTGGATTTCTTTTAACCCCGTTTTTGGGCCCGAATCCATCAGGCGCAAATCGTGGGAAATTTTCACCAAATCCTGGGCCAAATTGCGCAACGATCCCGACACATTCACAAAAGGAGCCATACTCTGCATCGCAGCCATTAGGTGGGGCGCAACGGTGAGGGGCTGGCCGATGAATTCGCCCAGGAGTTCGGCGACGCGAAAGCGATATTGGGGATGGGTGTTCATGCCTGTGCCCGATGCGCTGCCCCCCAGACCCAAGACCCACAGGTCTTCGGCGGCGAGTTTGATCCGGGTAAGGTGGCCGGTGAGAATGCGGGCCCAGGCGCGGAATTCTTCGCCGAGGCGGACGGGGACGGCATCTTGCATATGGGTGCGGCCGGATTTGACGACGGTTTGAAATTCGCTGGCTTTGGCGTTGAGGGCAGCGATCGCACTCTCCAGAGCAGGATAGAGGGTGTGAATCAGGGCCAAGAGTGTACCGATGCGGATCGCGGTGGGGATCACGTCGTTGGTGGATTGGCCGTAGTTAACGTGGTCGTTGGGGCTGACTTTGGTGTAGTTGCCTTTTTGGTCGCCGAGGAGTTCGAGGGCACGGTTGGCGAGTACTTCGTTGAGGTTCATGTGGTGGGAGGTTCCAGCTCCGGCTTGGTACACATCCACAACAAATTGCTCCCGCAGTTGGCCGCTGAGAATTTCATCGGCAGCTTTGACGATCGCATCACTAATTTCGGTGGGAATGCAGCCCAGTTCACCATTGGCGATCGCAGTGGCTTTTTTAATCAGTAACCCTGCATCGACGTAGGTGGGGAGCGGCTTTAGCCCACTGATCGGGAAATTTTCCGTAGCGCGGAGGGTTTGAATCCCGTAATAAACATCATGGGGCAGTTGGCGATCGCCCATGGAATCTTTTTCAACGCGATACTCACTCATGGCGGTTTTGTCTCATCACGATTAAATCCGGATGATCATAACAAACCCCCCTGAGTTACGGCGGCTGATGGGTGAGCAAAAAAAATCCCCTAAGCCCGGAGGCGAGGGGGTTATGTATCAGGGTGCATCTACCATTTCTTTGTCCTCGTCTGGGGGGAGCGATTCCGGAGGGTTTGTCAAAATTTCAATGGGGAATCGTTGCAGACCCACCACCGCCAA
>CAZCWE010000100.1:5196-9087 GCA_964502285.1 uncultured Spirulina sp.
GAGGAGGGTGCAATCGAGGGCGAAGACGTTGGGGGAAGCGGCGAGGATGCCGAGGGGACGGGCTTCGCCGCCGCTGGGGCCGTTGCCTTGGTGGGCGATGATGCCGTCGAGAATGGTGAGATTAGGCGCGATCGCATTGGCCGTCTGTACCAACATTTCCCCAAAGCGGTCTTTATCCTTCCCGGCTTCGAGATGCCACCAGGCTTTCATTTTGCCCGGCACACAGCCAAAGAGATTTTTCACCCCCAAGGTCATCGTCAGTTGGCAGTGGGATTTTACCTTGGGTAAATTAATCACCACATCGGCATCCATGGCTTCTTTTGAGAGGCGGAGATGGTCGAAATTCTCGGCTTCGACGGCGTAGCGGTGGCCGTGGAATTCGACGACGGGAATGTTTAAATCCTGCAACATGGGCAGGTAGCCGTTGGTGCGGGCGACCCCTTTAGCACTGCCAAAGGCGGGACTATCCCCCATAAATGGCTTGCCCCCAGCGGCGATCACCTGTTGGGCGACGGCGGCGACGAGTTCGGGGCGGGTGATGCATTCATGGCCGGGACGGCTGCCGGTGAGGAGGTTGGGTTTGAGGAGGACGCGATCGCCGGGTTTGACGATCGCACCCATACCGCCGAGGGGGGCCAAGAGTTGCTCAAGGGAAGCCGCCAGGGGCGCAGCGTCGTAGGTATCGGCACGGAGGAGGCTAACGATAGACATGGGTGGGCTGGGGTAACGTTTGTTTAAGCTTGCTCCTATTCTAGACAGGGACGCGCGGGGTGGGGGTGAGGCGATCTCCTGTGGAGGGCCTCACGGGGGGCGGTATAATATCGTTACAATTCTTAATCTTTTGCCTGAGCAACTATGGTTTTACCTGCAATCAGTGCGGCGATCATGATCACGACGTTTTTTGCGATCGCCACCGGCTTCATTTTTAAAGATGTTTTGGAATATCAAGTGGACTACTGGTACGCCCATCGCGACACCCAAGACTACATCAATTACAAAACCCCATCGGGAACCTTGGCCTATATTTTGATGACGATTTTTCTCACCTTATTCATGGGGGAATGTTTGTCAGTGTTTAAGATTGGCCCGCTCTTTTCCTGGGGGATTGCCGTGATTACCGTCATTCCGACAACGGTGTTGATCTGGCTGCAATTGGGGTCGATGCTGGAACTGTTAGTGCGTGGCGGTTCGGCAGCGATCGATCTGGATGCGTAGTCGAGTTTAGAGGGTTTAAGCGGGTTTGGAAACCCAACCCCTCTCGTCAGACACAGATTGATTAGGACATTCGTAAATACTGAAACCCTGATCGGGTGGGCAGTGCCCACTCGATTCCAGCCCAATGCTTAGCTAATTAGACTAGCCGCGATCGGTGGGGTGTGGCTTTGATCACATGGACAAGCTTACCCTTCGACGACCCTCAGGGTGCGCTGATTAAATGTCCTAACAAACTTGTCCACTGCTATAAGCCATCCGAGGGCTGAGACTTTCGACGGTGCTCAGTGCAAGGCCCTGTCACTCGCGCCATGTCGGGTCAGGAGATAGCGCGATCGCTGACCCCTAGGCTTCCCCAACGACGATCCTCAGGATACTCTGAGCAGAGCCCTAGATTCCCACATCAATGGGGAAGCGGCGCATCAGATCGACGGCGCGGCGGGCGTTTTGGCGCAAGGTGTCGGAGATGCCGGGGACGTGGGGGATTTGAGAGAGAAAGTCCACGGTGCGCCGCAACATCCGGACTAGATCGCCTTCGTCAAAACTGCAATTCTCCCCTAGGGTTTCCCAGGACACACCGAGGGCCCATTGCTCCATCACGCCGATGATTGCCTGGGTGTCGTCCTCTAGCCAGACGGGGAGAGCGACTTTGTAACGGTACTGCACTTTGATCAGCTCTTTGCGGAGGGGAATCAGGTTGGCGAGGGCGATTAAGGTGGATTCGGGGGGGTCGTAGTTTGTCCAGCTATCGGGGCGGGGGGATTCGCTGATCAGGCTGTAGACGGCGGCGGCGAGTTCCGGGGGGCCGAGGGGATCGAGATAGCCGGACATCAGGGCGAGGCCGAGCCAGAGTTCGTTATCGCCTCGGATGGCGGCGGCGGCTTGGCCGATTTCCGTGGGGTCGTATTCGATCAAGGCATCGAATTCGCGGAGGACTTTGACGAGGTTGGAGAAGTCGCGCCAATGTTGGGTTTGGTGTTCTTTGTATTGGGCTTGGCGATCGCGCAATCGCCGTTGCAGTTGAATGCGTAAATTATGGCGTTTCACCAGTTGCCCCGGTTTGCCCCACTGCCGCAGCGCATGGTTATCCAGTTGAGCTTGCACCGCCGCGAGGCGATCGCTCTGCTCCACCACTTCCGGCGCATCATCCAGGCTAAAGGGCGTAATCGGGATCGCCTCCGCCACCGATGCGCTCAGGTCATCACCGGGATAATATTGTCCCAATTTGCGCGGTAAATCGAAGGGCGGATCGAGCATATCCAGCAGGTTTTGCGCCACGACGCTATCGCCCACGCCCACCACATCCTGACTCGCCACCACAGTCCAATCGTTCCCCTCGGTTAAACAGAGGTAATAGGGCACTTTCCCCCGGCCGGAGAGTTGCGCCACGAGGAGCACCGGCAGCGGCTGGGCGACGGAAACGTGCTTACCTTTGAGGTAGAAAATGCTGCCGAGGGGGAGTTTCGGTAAGCGTTGGGTAATCTCCTTCTGTCGGGTTTCGAGGGCCTGTTCGCGGAGAATTTTTAAGAGGCGGCGTTCTTCTTTGGCCCGTTGGCGTAGTTTTTCGTAATCTTCAATATCCCGAACGGGGACGGGGGCGAGTTCGACATCGAGTTTGGCGAGGTCGGTGGTGAGTTCGGCGATCGCTTGCTTGTCCGGAGCCAACTTTAATGAGGCGGCATATTGGGCAAAGCTGCGCTCCAACAGGCTTTTCACCTGAGGCACGGAGTGGGTTTGCAAGAGATTCAACACCATACCGTAGGTGGGCGTGAACTGACTCACCAAGGGTTCCGCCGATTTCAGGGCCAGATTCGCCGCATCTTTGGCCCCCTCAAACCGGGTTTGCACCGTCACCACATAGCCCGTTGCGTCCATGCCCCGTCGCCCGGCCCGGCCCGCCATCTGCAAAAATTCCGCTGCCCGCAGGAGGCGATGGCCATCATCGCTGCGTTTCGAGATGGCGGAAATAACCGTCGTGCGGGCGGGCATATTGATCCCGGCGGCAAGGGTTTCCGTGGCAAACACCACCTTCACCAGCCCATCTTGGAAGAGTTCTTCCACGAGGGCTTTCCAGGCAGGCAACACCCCCGCATGGTGGGAGGCAATGCCGCGCATCAGGGGTTCCACTTGTTTGGTGCGGGCGGCGCTGGGATTTTCCGTCACAAAGGCGGTGACGCGGCGTTTCAGTTCGGCGGCTTCCTCGGCGGTGATTAAGGTATAGTCGGACACTTGCGCGATCGCACTATCGCAACCGCGCCGACTGAAGATAAAAAAGATGGCCGGGAGCATCTCGCGATCGCGCAGTTGCGCCACGGTTTGGCGAATCGTCGGGCAGTCTTCGCGGCGGAGGCGGCGCTGTTTGCCCTTGGGCAGCAGGCGTTTATTGACCCGTGTATTGGTGTCATCGAGGAGCGGAAACAGCCCTTTCACCGTACTGAAGTGAAATTCGAGGGGAACGGGGCGAAAATCCGAATGGATCAAGCGCGTCGGCCCGTGGACTTGGCTAATCCATTCGGTGAGTTCTGTGGCATTAGCGATCGTGGCTGAGAGCGCCACAATCTGCATCTGCGGCGGACAGTAGATGATCGATTCTTCCCACACCGTCCCCCGTTGGCTGTCGTTCATGTAGTGGCATTCGTCCAACACCACCGCTTCCACATTGGCCAGCGATGTCCCCAC
>CAZCWE010000100.1:9097-11216 GCA_964502285.1 uncultured Spirulina sp.
TGCGCGGCAAGCGCGTGTCGGTTGGCGCGCCCGGCTCTGGTACAGAGGTCAGCGCGCAGACGCTGCTGGCGGCCACACTGGCCGGCGATCGCGCGCTGACACCGGCCGAGCGCGAGTTCGCGCGACGGCTCGGGTCGGCCGTGCGGCAGGTCGAGATGCTGCGCGACTTGCACGTCGACCTGCCCGCCGGCCGCTTCCACATTGGCCAGCGATGTCCCCACTTGGCCGATGGGCGTGCCGTAGAGCATATTCCGAAAAATTTCCGTGGTCATCACCAACACGCTCGCATCGCGGTTGATCGAGGTGTCCCCGGTTAAAATGCCCACCTGATCCGCGCCGAAGAGTTCGCAAAAGTCCCGGAATTTCTGGTTGGAGAGGGCTTTTAAGGGTGTGGTGTAGAACACCCGTCGATTGCGTGAAATGGCCCGATGAATCGCATATTCCCCCACAAGGGTTTTGCCCGACCCCGTGGGCACAGAGACCACCACAGATGCCCCCGTATCCAAGGCATCGAGGGCATCAACTTGGAAGGGATCGAGGGGAAACGGAAAAATTTCGGTACGGTTCAGCGAGGCTCGGGCGGAGGTGTTCACTCAGGTTTTATTCAGTAGTCACTATCCTTCCATTCTAGGGGGTGTGCTGAATCCCGTGAAAACTGGGGCAATTATCCGGTTGTGGGGGGCGGTTCGGGGCTGTCGAGATCATCCCAGTCGTCCGCTTGGGTTTTGAGGTCTTGCTGAATTTGTTGCCAATTGATTTCGCTGATGGTGGTGTCGGCCCAGAGTTTGCCTTGGTAGAGATACCAAACGCGATCGCAACTGTGCTGCACCCAGTCCAATTGATGATTGGCCATGATCCAAGTGAGGCCGGGGGCTTCGGTTAAAACCTGCAATACCCGCGACGCTGTGCCCAGATCCAAGGCTGAGGTGGGTTCATCGAGGAGCAAGAGGGTGGGATTGAGCACCATGGCCCGGGCAATGGTCACAAGTTGCCGTTGGCCGAGGGACAGTTGCCAACTTTGCCGCTCTAGCCAATCGTGGGGAATGCCGAAGCGATCGCACTCCTGCAAGACCCGCCCCCGCACTTCTGCTTTGGGTCGCTTTTGGATCGTTAACGGATAAGCAAGGCTGTCAAACACCGACAGGTCTAAGAGTTTCGGCTCTTGCAACACGAGCACAATTTTGCGCCGCAACTCGCACACCGGCACAGTTGCCAAGGGTTGCCCCTGAAACCACAGTGCCCCGTGATCCGGGTCGCGCAGCCGATTAAACAGAGTGAGCAGAGTAGATTTACCCGAACCCGACGCACCCACAACGCCGATATGATCGCCCGGTGCAACGGTGCAAGAAACATCTGTCAAAATATTCGTGATGCTGAGATCTTGCGATCGCAACAGAGGGGTTTCCATCTAGGTCACTCCCATCAGATTCGGTTGCGCGATCGCCGTCCAAATCACCCAACCATCCACCAAAAATAACAACGCCGTCACCCCCAACAAAATCAAATACATCCAGGGTTGCGCCAAGGGTCGCACATCCGAGGTATCCAACCCCGTCCGCTCCGTGACGCGATCCACTAACCGCGCAAACCCCACCACCCGCATCGGCAAGAGATAGGCGCGATCGCGCTCTGGGGTGACGAAATAATATACCAAGCCCCCTTGGCCAGTGGTGCGCATTTGCAACGCCTGCACCCGCGCCCAAGGCAACGACCAACCCCGCCGCCCCAATGCTTTGATCCAGCCTGGATAGGTGACGCGAATTTCTTGGTCATCCACTTCCACCCGTTCGCACAACACGCCATAGAGCAAGACAAACCCGACCCCAATGCCCGCCCAGAAAAGCGCGGGAGGAATCGGGGTTTGGGTAGCGATCGCTAAAAATGGCAGCGGCACGGTTAACGCCCCATACAGCGACAGCAGCGTAATCCGAATCAGTGGCGAAATCCGAAAGGTATCTAAGGGCATGGGACAACAAAAAAGCGATCAGTTAAGCACAAGCTAAATCATTGAGGGTTGAATTAACCGAGGGGTTGAGTTAACCAAGGGGTGAATTAATCGAGGGGTGAATTAATCGAGGGGTGAGCGGAGTCGAACCCCGGCAGCCCCAGACTTCGACTT
>CAZCWE010000101.1:0-11190 GCA_964502285.1 uncultured Spirulina sp.
ATCGATCGCAACGTAGGCCAACATTTAAACGTTATGTATAAGCAGTAGCCCAACCAAGAAGGGCGAGGGGCTTAAAGGCCTGTGGTCTGGGCTACTCTCCCTAGCGCATCGTGACGAATTCTTCGCCGGAACTGGGGTGAATGCCGACGGTGGCATCAAAATCGGCTTTGGTGGCTCCGGTTTTGAGGGCGATCGCCACCCCTTGAATAATTTCCGCCGCATCATCCCCGACCATGTGCGCCCCTAACACTTTGTCCGTGTTGGTATCCACGATTAACTTCATCAGGGTTTTTTCCTCTTTCCCCGGTAGCACGTAGTACATGGGACGGAACTTGCTGGAATAGACCTTGACCGCATCGCCGTATTTTTCCCGCGCTTCGGCTTCCGTGAGTCCGACGGTGGCGGCTTCGGGGGTGGTGAAAATGGCGGTGGGGACATTTTCATAGCTCATCAGCTTCGATTGCCCACCAAAGACGGTATCGGCAAAGCTGCGCCCCTCTTGGATGGCGACGGGGGTGAGGTTGATGTTGTCGGTGCAGTCCCCGACGGCGTAGATGTGCTCTTCAGCGGTTTGACTGTATTGATCGACAGCGATCGCGCCATTCACCACTTCGACCTTGGTATTTTCCAGTCCTAAATTATCCAGGTTGGGGCGACGACCCGTCGCCGCCAAGCCCACAGCATCGGCCACCACGGTTTCTTCCCCTTCCGGCCCCGTGAGGGTCACGGTTAAGCCATCCTCACCGGGGGCGATCGCGGTGACTTCCGTGTGGGTAAGGAGCTTCACACCGTGGGCCTGCATTGAGTCTTGAACCATGGCGCGAATATCATCGTCGAAGCCCCGGAGAATGCGATCGCCCCGAATCACCTGGGTCACCTCTGACCCCAGGCCATTCAAAATACAGGCAAACTCGCAGCCAATATAGCCCCCACCTAAAATCATCAAGCGTTTCGGCTGTTCGGGCAGGTGAAAAATTTCATCGGAGGTGATCGTATGTTCGATGCCTGGGATCGAACTGGGCTTAACGGGGGTTCCCCCCACGGCAATCAGGATGCGCTCTGCCGTCACTTTTTGATCCCCCACTTCGAGGGTATGGGAATCCACAAACTTAGCATAGTGGGGCAACAGTTCCACCTTAGAATTGTCGAGCATCCGTTGATAGATGCCATTGAGGCGACCCACTTCACCGTTCACCGCATTCATTAACGTGGGCCAATCAAACTCGCCCGGCTGTACCGTCCAGCCATAGCCCCGACTGTCTTCAATCAGGCCGGGAAAATGGGACGAGTACACCATTAACTTTTTCGGGACGCAACCCCGATTGACGCAAGTGCCGCCTAAGCGTCCCGCTTCCGCCACGCCCACCTTCGCGCCATATTCGGCCGCCCGTCGCGCCGTGGCAATGCCGCCAGAACCGCCACCAATCACAAATAAATCATAGTCGTAGCTCATACAACCTCCAGGTGTTCATTATCCAGTTTCTTCAGTGTGACACTTTGACTGAGTTCAGGACTAGGGGGATATCGTTACAGGGCATGATCATACTTTTTCGCCCGGATCAACATCACGACAAAATGGGCTGCAAGTTAAGATGTTGCTCCACGAGGGTGGCGAGGTTGTTGAGCATGATTTCGCGGTGTTCTCGGTAGTTGGACACGCCAGTGGGGAGCGAGAGCAGGCCGCGGCGTTGGCGGAGGTGGTTGATCCAGGTGCGCCGCCAGGGGCCATTGTCAAAGATGCCGTGGAGATAGCACCCCCAGATGGATTGATTCAGATCGACCATGCCGAGGCTGTCGTCATCAAATAGGGCTTGGGGTTGCTCGGTGGTGTCGCGGCGGCGGTGGAGCCATTGGGTTTGGCCTTGGTGAATTTCGTAGCCTTCGATGGGGAGACCGGCGTGGGGATAGTTGGCGAGGCAGGTGCGTTGCTGGACGACTTTATCGCGGGTGATTGTGGTTTGGATGGGGAGGAGTCGGAGGCCGGTTTGTTCGCCGGTTTCGCCTTCGAGGCCGTGGGGGTCGTTGATGCGATCGCCCAACATTTGAAACCCGCCACAAATCCCAAACACCGTTCCCCCCGCCGCCGCATAGTCTTGAATTTTCTTCGCCATGCCGCTGGCGTGGAGGGCGTTGAGATCGCTGAGGGTCGTTTTCGAGCCGGGCAAAATCACCGCATCGGGATACCCCAATTCCCCGTCCAAATTGACATATTTCACGCCCACGGTGGGTTCTGCTTCGAGGGGGTCAAAGTCAGTGAAGTTGGCAATGTGGGGCAGGCGGATGATGCTGATCGTGGCTTCTTGTTGGGTTTTGTGCGATCGCCGATCCAACAAACTGAGAGAATCCTCCGCCGGAAACAGTTGATCACTCCAGGGAATCACCCCCAACACCGGAATCCCGGTATAGTTTTCCAGCCAGTCAATCCCCGGCTGCAAAATCGACAATTGCCCCCGAAATTTATTGATCACAATGCCCTTAATCAGCGATCGCTCATCCGGGTCAAGCAGGGCCAACGTCCCCACCACATGGGCGAACGACCCACCGCGATCAATATCCACAATCAAAATCGTCGCCGCGTTGAGATACTTCGCCACCCGCATATTGGTGAGATCGCGGTGCTTGAGATTAATCTCCGCCGGACTGCCCGCCCCCTCACAGACGATCGCATCAAACTCCGAAGCCAAACGATGCAGTGATTCGGTAATCGCCTGCCAGCCCCGTTCAAAATACTGCTCGTAATAGTTGGCCGCAGTGGTTGTCCCCACCGCTTTGCCCCGGATAATCACCTGAGAGGTGCTGTCACCCTGGGGCTTGAGGAGGATCGGGTTCATCTCCACCCAGGGCTTCACCCCCGCCGCCCACGCTTGCACGGCCTGGGCATAGCCGATTTCACCGCCCGATGGGGTGACATAGGCATTGAGGGCCATGTTTTGACCTTTGAAGGGGGTAACACGCCGATTCTGACGGTTGAGAATCCGGCAGAGGGCCGTGGCAAGCATCGATTTTCCGGCATGGGAGGTCGTGCCGACGACCATGATCGCTTTCATGAGGGTTATAGGGGGAGACGGAACCAGCGGTGTATCCAGTTGAGGAAGCGATCGCCCCAGGTCGCCGGGGGAATGCCTTGGGCGGAATCTGCCCAGGCTTGACTCAATTGCCAACCCAAGGGCGTGAGGCGAAAACTATCGGTAATGCCCTGGCCATCCACTTCGCGGCGCACGAGCCCCACCTGGATCAGCCACATCATTTGGCTTTCGGCACGCCATTCCGTGAGGGGCGTGCGGGTATGGCCTTGGGTCACGCCGGCTTCCCCCACGAGGGCATCGAGGGCGACACTGGTGGTTCGGATCGTGAGCAGCAACGCCAGGGTAAAGGGGGAACAGCGCAAGGCGCGGGCAGCGCGATCGCAGGTGCGGGCAGAATAGCGAATGAACGAAGAAGAGGTCATGGTGCTTGCAAACGGCTAGACGTTAAGAATAGAGCATGATGCTCTTACCAAAGGACGATGAAGCAATTCTATAAATATTGTAAAATCCAAACTAGAAGACAATTATGGCAACCTAAACACCAACGTTATGACTTTAACCGTAGGAACGAAAGCTCCGTCCTTCACGACCACGGATGACCAAGGGAACACCGTCTCCCTCAGTGACTTTGCCGGCAAAATTGTCGTTCTTTACTTCTATCCTAAAGACGATACGCCCGGTTGCACCAAGCAAGCCCAAAGTTTTCGGGATAATTTTGAAGCCTATCAAGGCAAAGACATGGTGGTCTTAGGGGTCAGTCGTGATGATCAAGCCTCCCACCAGCAGTTCAAGGAAAAATATGGACTGCCCTTTACGCTCTTGACCGATGTGGATGGTACGCTCACCACGGCCTACGATGTGGACGGCGGCGGCTATGCTAAGCGCGTCACCTACATCATTGATGCCGAAGGAACGATTTCCCATGTGGATGCGGCGGTAAAAACAGAGACCCACGCTCAAGATGTGCTCGCCAGCCTCGGCTAGTCCATCACGCCAATCGCAATAAAAGAGAGCTTGCCCACGGGCAAGCTCTCTTTTTGAATACAAGGGAGACGTTATTCCGGCTGCACTGCGTCCGGTGTTTCCGGTTCGGCGGCTTGGTTTTGTTGTTGTTGACGTTCGATGGCTTCGAGTTGGCGGCGGCGAAAGTCTTGGCTGGCTTCGTTGAGGTTTTCGTTTTGGAGTTCGGGGTCAAAGGTGTTGTTCATTTGCCGCGCCCGATGGATGAGGTCGAAGGGGTTGAGGCCGCCTTCAAAGAGGGTGTCGCGTTCGTTGGTTTGGAATTCGCCGGTTTCGGGTTCGGGGGTTTGGCTGAGGGCGGGCAGGAGGTAGCCACTGCCGAGGGTGAGGAGGGTGGTGGCTAAGAACAGGGCGGAGCGATGGAGGGGGTTAAGCATAGGTTTTTGGGTGCGATCGCAATACATCATCTAAATTAAACAGAACAAGCACAGCCGCCTAGACGGAGGATGGGGGTCAGACAGTTCCATCTTGGAAAAACCCGTCACTTGGCTGACTCTATGCTAGCGCAGTGCTACCCTGGGGCGCGTTTGCTGTCTGTGGGAGAGGGCAGCAACTCCGCTCCGAAATGATTAGACACGGTAGGCGAATGACGCAGATTCATATACAGTGAAAGGTTTGTGCCCCTCATTGGCAATGGGGTCTTTTTGGTTATAAAGTGGTAGTTAAACCCGTAGGAGGATAAAGAATGACTCAAGTGACAGTCGGAGAAAATGAAGGCATTGAATCGGCATTACGACGGTTTCGCAGAGAAGTATCCAAAGCTGGAATTTTCGCAGATATGAAACGTCTGCGCCATTTTGAAACGCCACAGGAAAAGAAAAAGCGCAAAGCGATCGCGCGTCGGCGCAAAAAGCGGTTTAGCTAAATCGACCGCTCTCCACCGCTTCACCATCCAGAATTTCAGGATCAGGGGTATAGATAGACATACCCCTGGCTGCTGTCTGTGGATCATGAGCGATCGCCCCCAACCCGAAAAGCCACCGAAGCGTTGACCTCGGTGGCTTTTCTTCGTGTGGGTCATCGCCCTAGCGGGCGAGTTCCGTGTTGAATTCGTTGTAGGAACGACGTTCAAAATCTTTTTCCACTTGCACCGGCAGATCAAAGATTTCGCGGAAAACGCGATCCATCACTTCGTAGGGAATCACCCCGGTCTGATTCAACCGGACTGTGCCCTCACCGTCTAAGATCACCGTTTGTGGTACACCGCCTCCGTCGTAGTAATATCCGGCATCTAGGGGGCCGAAGGATTCACCTGGGTTAATTTCATCGACACTGATGGGCAAAAAGGAGGCACGACGACCGTAAAACTCCTGCAAGCGAGAGACAACGATCGCAAACTGCTTACAGTCACTGCTATCGTCCACGTAAAAGGTCAGCATCGTCGGACGGTCTTGACCCTGGGCTTGGGCGAGGGTTTCATGGACGGGCACGAGGGAGCCATTCCCGGCATAAAGGACGAAAATATTTCCGTCGTAGCGGTCATTGTCAATACTCGCTGCTGCTGGGGCGGGCAGTCCGATAAAACAGAGAACCGTAAAGAGTACAATCAAGGCTGATCGCGTGATGTTCATGAGCGATCGCCCCAGGGATTGGAAAAATATAGACACGTTGAGATATCCTCGATGCTTGAAGTTCTGCTCTATCATGGGGTACGTTGCCGCTCGCACCGCTCTTTCCCCAGATTTGAGGCAGTCTGTTCAATCTGAGAGCGATCGACAACGCAGTACGATACCTTAATATCATCAAGGGTGGACTAAACTCAATGCCCTGCCTATATTGCATGAGGAGTAGTGATGGCTGAAATGAATCAACAGGATATGCGCGATCGCCTAGGGAATGTGGACCAGATTAGAGATATTCTCTTTGGCACTCAACTGCGAAATTACGAACAACGCATTGAAAAACTCGAAGCAGAATCAGCCGAAATGCGCCAAGAAATGCACAATCGGTTTGATCAGATGCAAAACTCGTTAACTGGTGAACTAAAAAGTATCGCAGATTCCCTAGAAAAGAAGCTGAAATACTTAAGTTTGACCACCCATGATGAAACGACAAAATTATGGCAAAAGCTCGAACAATCCAACCAAAAAAACTACACAATCCTCGAAACTCTCAACAAAACATTTAGCACCAAAACCTCTAGCTTGCGGGAAGAGCTCAACCAAACTCAAGAGCAGTTTCAGCTTGAAACTCAAACCCTAAAAGCGAAGATTTTTGAGGAGCTTGAAAAATGTTTCTCCACGCTCCGAGATGCCAAGGTTTCGCGGGTTGACCTTGCTGAAGTGTTGTTTGAACTCTGTATTAAGGTCAAGGGAACTGAGTTTGTCCCGGATCTGAAAGAGGCGATGGAAAATCATCTCCAAACTGATTTTCTCTTGCCGGAAGAGGAGCAATCCCAATCCCAAACATCGCCGTCTTCTGGGATAACCCAAGGATGAGGGCAAGGATGGGAATCATGACATCATGCTACGAGTGCAAGCGTCAGTCATGGCCAGAGTTGCGAGGTCTTACAAAACAAGACTGTTCTAAGGGAGCTTGATTGTCTTGTTGTCATGTCTGATGTGGTGAGTTCATACCCCGCGAAAATGGGGATGATCGTGTGTGTAGTGCGATCGCTGTCAGCCTTAAATTGAGTCCTAGGTGGTTGTGATTCTGTCCTGAAGAGCGTGTGTCCGTCCGAAGAGTGACCCTGAATTTGGCACAATGAACCAGTATACGTAGTGCGGAAATCACGAACCGTGCATGATGACAACCTATCGTTGAGCAAGGGCAGCTATGCCTTTTCCCTCAGAAGATCCAATTTCTCGTCCGGAATCTGCTTCGTCTCCACCCTCAAAGCCATCCCATCTTCCCCAAGCTGATGCTTCACTTGGGGAATTATTCCAGTTTTTAACGGACAACGATTTGCACCCGGCCCGCGATCGCACTGCGGCTGAGTCGGTGGCTGTCTTCAACGCCGCCGCTCCCAACGGCCAGGACTCCATGTCTGACGAAGCGAGCGAACGGCTCCGCACATTGCTCCTTGAGCTCCTGGCGATTGATCAACGCAATGCCGCCGCCGCCCTGCCGGAGGTTAAAGGTGAGCTTGCCCAACAACTGCGCCGCCTTGAGCATCGGTGCCGTGATCCACGGGTGATGGGACAGGTGATCTATCCGATTTTCGCCACACTCCTCCAGCAGAAAATCACCCAGTCCCCGGAAGAAATTGTGCCGGCCTTGGCCTTGATCATCGATCAGGTGCTAGAAACCCAAAGCCTGCGCGATCGCACCGCCCTCAGTAAAGCCCTCGCCGCTGCGATTCCCGGCGCGATTTCCAAGCAAATGGGGGAAGCCCCGGACGAAGTGGTGCAAGCGATCGCGCCCGCCATGGGCAAAGCAATCACCGCTCAAATCCGCCTCGACCGCGACTCAATGGTGGACGCGCTTTATCCGGTCATTGGCAACACCATTTCCAAATACATGGGCGAAGTGGTCAGCCAAATCAATGACCGAGTAGAGCAAACCTTCAGCCTCACGGGTTTAGTCGGTCGCCTTTCCCTGCGGCTGCAAGGGATTTCCGATGCTGAACAGATCCTCCGGGATGTGTTGCCCTTTAATGTCCAAGCCGTGTTTCTGATTCACAAAGAGTCCGGTCTAGTGATTGCAGACGTGCAACAGTCGGGAGCCGAAGCCCTCGAAGCGGATATGTTGGCGGGGATGTTAACGGCAATTCGCAGCTTTGCAGGGGAATGTTCGACGAACCCCAGCCATCAATCGGAACTGACGCAAATCGACTACGAAGATTTTCAAATCATCATGGAGGTGGCGGGCTACTGCTACATTGCAGCGGTCACCCAAGGCGACCCTCCTGCCACATTTTCCCTGAAGCTGCGCCAAACCATGAGCGCGATTATTCTCAACCATGGCTATGGGGATGCGATCGAACGGTTTGATGGCAATCCTGACAGTGTGCCGGAGTCGATCACAGAACTGCTCCATGACATTCTCCATACGCCCGACCAGATCAAACGCCCGCAGGTCGAGCGTCGCCCCATACCGTGGGGGTTGGTGTTGGCCTTGGGTTTTGTGTTGGCGTTGGTGGGGATTCCCTTGGGGGTGATGAAATATCAATGGCGGCAAGCCCAAGCCCTCGCCGCCCAACTGCAAGATACGTTTGTCTCGACCCCCAGCTTGGCGTTGTATCGGATTGAGCCGGTGGTCAAGGATCAGACCATCACCTTAACCGGGCATGTGCCCAGTGTGGTGCTGCAAGAACAGGCGGCTGAGATTACCCGTCAGATTGCCCCGGAGTTTGCGGTGGATAATCAGGTGATTGCTGTGGATGCACCGGCAGAACCGAGTGCGATCGCCGCCGAAGCCCAACGCCTCACCCAAAGCCTCGCCCAAGTTCTCGCCACCCCCCTCACCAGCACCTATGACCCCAATCTTCAGCAACTCCTCGTCCAAGGGGGAGCCCTCAGTGCCGACCAAACCGCCCAACTGACCGAGAGTTTACGCCGGATTCCAGGGGTGCAGTCCATCGTGCTCTCCCTCGATAGCCAAGGGTCGCCCCTGGCTCAGCGGGTGTATTTCACGCCCAATAGTGTCGAGATTAGCCCCCAAGAATATGCCCAAAAACTCGCACCGCTAATCCGCTATCTCCGCGACAATCCAACGCTGAAGCTCCGCATTGTTGGCCATACGGATCGCAGCGGGACTGAGCAATTTAACCAACAACTTGCCCCCCAGCGGGCCGCTGCGGTGGAAGCGGCGTTGAGCGCAGCGGGATTACCGCGATCGCAGCTAGAGACGGTGGGGATGATTGATCCCCCTCCCCAAGTGAGTAACACTGATGCACTATGGTTAAGTCGGTGCGTGCGCTTTGAAGTGGTTAACTAAAGTTTTAAGGTCTAAGCAGTGTTATGGGTACTATTTCCAAGAAAATTTGTATGGTGGGTGATTTTGGCGTGGGGAAAACGAGCTTAATTCGGCGGTTTGTCGAGCGGGAATTTAGCGATCGCTACCTCTCGACGGTGGGCGTGAAAATTTCCCGCAAAGTCATTCCCCTAACTCCTGATCTAGAGCGCAATCTTGATACCCTCAAACTCCTGATCTGGGATCTCGAAGGCCAAACCAAGTTCAAAGCCATCACCCCGTCTTATCTCCACGGCTCCGAAAGTATCTTAGTGGTCGCCGATGTCACCCGTCAGGAAACGATCGACAGCATCCAAGACCATATTCAATTGTTTCTCGGCATTAATCCCCAGGGATTGATTGCGATCGCCCTCAACAAAATCGATCTTCTCGACCGTGATGAGCAGTCACACCTCCAAAAATCCATCCACTCAACCTTTACAAACACAGTGGGAACCTACTTTACCTCGGCAAAAACAGGTGAAAATGTCGATACTATTTTCAATGACATTGCCAAAATAATGGTGCCTTAATTCCCTGGAATTTCAGTTCACACCTTGATGTTATGAAATCCTCTCCTCGCAGTCTCGATCTTCCGAGTTTTATTGAATATATTATCATTGACAATACGTTTAGACTCACTCACCTTGCCTCCCGCACCGTGAGCAACTGTTACGCAGACTTAAGCCTCAATGATGATGTGCGTCATGTATTTCAAGAACTGGTTGGCATTGAACCAATTACCCAAAACATTCTCGCCGAACAGCAGCCACACTTCACCCTCGAAGAAGTTATTCACTATCCCCCACACGCCGAAGCGTCCGGCTTATATCTCACCTTAAATCTCCAAAAATTTGATGATCACCATCTGATTATCTTCATCGAAGATGTCACCGAAACAGCCGTATTGCGACAAGCCTTAGTGCAGCGTGTCAATGAAACAGAATTGCTCTTAAATGCGCTGCAATTATCCGAAGCTTATAATCGTCAGATTATTTCATCCATGGGGGATGCCCTGTTCACGACCAATGCCTCAGGGGAGTTAAAGACGATTAATGCCGCCGCCCTCAATCTGTTCGGCTATGACGAATCCGAACTGCATGATCACCCCCTCGCGACATTATTACAAACCCCCGTTCCTGCCTTACTCTCGCCTGACTCGCTGCTCACCAAGGCGATTGTTGAAAAGTACGAAGCAACCTGCTACACCAAGCAGGGGACTAGCCTGATTGTGTCATTTTCCTGTTCCTTTGTCCATGCCAAAGATAATGATTTACCGATTTTTATCTACATTGGTCGTGATATCACAGCCCGTAAACAAGCCGAGCAAAAAATCAATCAGGCCCTCGCCCAAGAAAAAGAATTAAATGATCTCAAGTCTCGCTTTATTTCAATGACCTCCCACGAGTTCAAAAATCCCCTCTCAAGCATTCTAATGTCGGTGGAATTACTCGAAGAATTTTCAGGAAATTGGACGGTGGAAAAACGGCTGACGCATTTGAAGCGGATTCGGCAATGTACGACGCAGATGAATGATTTACTCGAAGATATTTTAGTGCTGGGGAAAGCCGATACGGGAAAACTAGAGTTGCAGCCGCGGCCGTTGGATCTAGGGCAATTTTGTCAGGAGTTAACGGAGGAATTGCAGTTTTTAGCAGGCGATCGCCACCCCATCACCCTCCAAATTCAATCTCCCCTCGCGCCCACCTATGCCCTCGATGAAAAACTATTGCGCCATGTGTTGGTGAACTTGATCACCAATGCGGTGAAATATTCTCCGCAGGGGGGTGAGGTGGATTTTCGGGTGGCTGTGCAGGGGGAAACTGTGTGTTTTTGGGTGCAGGATCAAGGCATTGGAATCCCAGAATCGGATCAGCCGCGTTTGTTTGAATGTTTCCACCGATCGCATAATGTTCGGGATATCAAAGGCACAGGGTTGGGACTATCGATTGTGAAGCAAGCGGTGGACTTGCACGGCGGCACGATCGCATTTCACAGTCAGCTTGACCAGGGCACGACCTTTGAAGTGCGCTTACCGTTGAATCTGTCCCCCCTTTAACCCCATGGAAGCGTTGATTGAACAGTTAATTATTTTTAGTCGCTATCCAGAACCCGGCCGCACAAAAACCCGCCTGATTCCTCGCCTTGGGGCGGCGGGGGCGGCGGAACTCCAGCGCCAGATGACGGAGCACACCCTGCGACAGGTGCGCACATTCCAGACGGGGCGATCGGTGCTGGGGGTGGTGGCGTT
>CAZCWE010000102.1:0-1347 GCA_964502285.1 uncultured Spirulina sp.
AAATGGACGGTCTCACCCTGTTGAGTCATGTCTCTGAAGATGAAGCCCTGAAGCAGATTCCCATTGCCATGCTCACCTCACGGGGCGCGAAAAAACACCAACTCGCCGCCGCTGAACGGGGAGCTAAAGGCTATTTCACCAAACCCTACACTGAAGATGTTTTACTCGATGCCGCCCGCCGGCTCATGCAAGGCGAGGTCTTGTTAAAAGTAGAGGCGTAGGACTCTTCAGAGCATCTCGTTCTGTTGTCTCGTTGATGGGTTTAATTTCTGATGCTTCAATGTCCTGTGTGCCAAACTGAATACGCCGAAGGGTTAACGCAATTTTGTACCCATTGTGGTTGGGATTTAAATGAACTTTCGCCGCTGCTGATGGGCCAACTCCCCGCCGAATACCGCGAGGCCGAGCACGCCCGTCTCCTCTGGGCCCAGCGCATGTGGGCGAAACTCGAAGCGAGCCGAGGGGTGGGGGAAAAGCTCGACCAGCTTCAGCAGCAGTTAAACCATGTGACGGATCTGATCCAGCACCAAACCGAGGCCCTCTCCACCCAAGCCACGAGTGCCCCCCCGCCACCACCTTCCCCTCGTCCGCCGGCCATTGACTACAACGAATTAAAACATCTGCTCAAACAACAGCAATGGCAGCAGGCGGACTGGATGACGGCAAAGCTGATGATTGCGATCGCCCATCGTCAAAAACAAGGCTTCCTCACCGAAGCCGATCTTGACCATTTCCCAATGCGGGAACTGCGGGCGATTAATCGGCTCTGGCTCTCGGCGAGTCAGGGGCAATTTGGGTTTAGTTTGCAGAAAAATATTACCTTTGAACTCAACAGCAACCGACTGGCGATCGCCCAAGTCTGGCCCACCCTCGGCCAGAAACTCGGCTGGTATGACGAAGCGGGCGATCGCTGGCTCACCTATCAAGAACTGGATTTCAGCCTCAACGCCCCCACCGGTCATCTCCCCGTTCTCGGTGACGGGCTGATTTGGTTTGTCAGCGGTTGGGAAGGGGGCAGTCGTGCCTTTGCCGCCTTGATGTCGCGCCTCGATAAATGCGGCATTTAGCCGTCCTGATGATCGGAGGGGATAGCAGAAAATCTGGTGGTATCGGTTGATCTAGACAGGGGTTTGCCGTACCCCCTAGAGTGAAGATATCCACACTACAGGCATAGGAAAGCATTACAAGTGTGCCTGTAGGTATGGGATGTCAAACCCACTTTTCACCGGATTTAACGCCATTATGACCATTCAGGACAGTCCCACCTGTAGCCATCTCAACGACCAGGTCAGCACCGTACTCACCCTGTTGCATCAACAGCCCGAATTGCGATCGCAACAGGACACC
>CAZCWE010000102.1:1357-11181 GCA_964502285.1 uncultured Spirulina sp.
GCGATCGCGCCGCAGTTTGAAATTGTCTTTGCCGGGGCCTTTAGTGCCGGGAAATCGATGTTAATCAATGCCCTGTTGGAACGGGAATTGCTCTACAGTGCCGAAGGTCACGCCACCGGCACAGAATGCTACATCGAATACGCCGAACCCGATGCCGAGCGCGTCGTGCTCACCTTTTTAAGCGAGGCCGAAATTCGTGAACAGGTGAAGATTTTGTGCGATCGCCTTGGTATCTCTGCGGACATTAACATCAACAATGGGGATGCCCGCGAAATTGTGATCACCAACTGTCAGCGGATTATCACCGAAGAAAAAGGCGAAAGTAAATCCGATCGCGCCAAACAGGCCAAAGGGTTGCTGCTGCTGCTCCAAGGCTACGCCCACAACAGCGATCGCATCCACACGGTCAAAAACAACATCTATTCCATGGAGCAATTCAACTTCAGCACCCTCGCTGAAGCCGCCGATTATGCCCGACGCGGCAGCAACAGCGCCGTCCTCAAACGGTTGCAATATTACTGTCATCATCCCCTCCTTGAAGATGGCAATGTTTTAGTGGATTTGCCGGGCATTGATGCCCCGGTGAAAAAAGATGCCGAACTCACCTATCGTAAAATCGAACACCCCGACACCTCCGCCGTTGTCACAGTGTTAAAGCCCGCCTCCGCTGGGGATATGACTAGCGAAGAAACGGAATTGCTGGAGAAAATGCGCCAAAATCCTGGCATTCGCGATCGCATTTTTTACGCCTTCAATCGCATCGATGAAACCTGGTATAACCCCCAGCTACGCCAACGCCTCGATACCCTAATTCAATCCCAATTTCGCGACAGCCAACGCATCTATAAAACCAGCGGGATGTTGGGCTTTTATGGCAGCCAAGTGAAGCAAACGAGTGCGCGCGATCGCTTCGGTCTAGACTCCATTTTCGCTGAAAGTGTGAAAAGCATCGGAGGTGAAGAAGAAACTCCCCAATTTGTCTATGGGTTTAACCAGTATTGCGTTTCTGGTAAGCTGCGAAACAGCAAATTCGACGTTTCCATCAAAGGTTCTGAAAATCCCAATGACAACTATGTCCGCATCCTCAACGAGTATGGTCAAGAACTCCTCGATAAACTCATTGATGATAGTGGTATTGAGGAATTCCGGAATGCGATTACGCACTATTTAACGGAAGAAAAACGCCCGCAATTGTTCGCAGTCTTAGCCGATGAATTGCAGCCTATTTGCATCATGTTGTGTAATCAATACGGTGCGCAACGTGCTAATCTTGAAAGCCAGCCCCGCGAAATTGATGCAATGAAGGCTCAAGAATTGGATGTTCTCAATCAAGAACTCCAACGCATCGGCAGTGACTTTGAAACCTATTTCACCACGGAAGTCAACAGTATTGTTGCTCAAGAAAATCAAGAGTTTGAGCGTGATTTCACCGTGTTAAAAACACGGATGGTGGCTCGCTTGGATGAATTACTACAGGTCTTTTCTGTGCGCGAAGCTTATAAAAAGGCGACGGGAAGCCATCCCCGCAATGCTACCGCACCGTTTCTCGCTGTTCTCGTGGAAGCGTTGTATTATCTGGCCAATGAGTTAGAGGATGTTTTGATTGAATATTCTCAAGCGGTGGTGAAAAACTTCTGTCAGCGTCTGTTTGAAGCGGTGAAAAAAACGGACTGTTACCGCAACTTATATCGACTCTTAGGCCAAGATGGGGGCTTGGAAGCGCAGTTTAAGGCGTTGACGAAAACGCTGTTAGAGTTGGTGGAAAATGAAGCGCGGCGGGAGTGCGATCGCTACGTCCGTGAAAGTCCCCGCTTCTACAATGAAGGCACATTTTCCATCTACCAATTCCGCCAAACCCTCCAGCAAACTTCCCAAACCTACGGCGCAGAAAGCATCGTCGATGCAGAACCCGCGATCCGCCAACTGCTCAAGCTCGATTTTGAACCCAAAGTCGCCGCTACGATTCGCAGCAATTTCCGCCAAGCGATCAACCAAACCATCAAAACCCAGGTTTTGCCCCTCGCGGCTCAGTTCAAACTTGACATTCTCCAACAATACGACCAAGCGCGTGCCTATCTCGAACAAACCCTAGAAAAAGAGGCTGAATTAAAGATTGCTAAAAACAAAGAGCAACTTTCTACAACCTTAGTGAAAATCAATACCTATAACGAAGCCATCAAAGGCATTAACGTATGCTTACAATCCTTCAATCTCTTCAGCAAACAATTACCGCTGATTGCGTTAACCGTTGATGCTGTTGAAACTTCAGAAAATTCCGATGAAAATGCTCCTATTGATGCAGAGTTTGAGTCAATTTCCGATTCTATTTAACACTTAATCAGAGGGTTAACATTCGTTAGCTGTCATCAGTAGCAGGGTGGGCAATGCCCACTCTGCTACATTAAGTTTTGATCAACAACTTGAATTCAGTAATTACACGCAAAATCTGTATGCATCAGATTATTGTTCAATTCTTTGTTAAAAAATCATTATTTTTTTGATTGATTTCTTCATGCTCTTTTGATATATTTGCAATATCTGCACTTTTGGGGCTAATTGTGATGAGTCAATCCTGTGAAGCACTAACCGGAGATGGAAGCGATACGAATTCTTTTCAGGAAATAGGTCAAGTCCCTCTCAATCATTATCCGAACCTGACGTTAATCACCACCATTCAAAAAATATGCCATAATGCCATCATTTTAATGACATTGCATTGGCATAATGCCTTATCTCTCTCTCATCAATGGAAAACAGAAAGTTTTCAATTTGGACTCTTAAATACATTCATTGATGGCAAGTGGAAGATTCGACGAGTGAAGGTCAAGATAACGTTTGAATATTGCCTAGATGACCAAAATAGACCTTGATTATCACAAGCCAGGATAGCTAATATTACTTTCTTTACCTTTCAAGTAATATGGTCAATGTCCACCTTACTTGAAATAAGTGAGCCTTGTATTAAGTATTTATACTGATTGATTTGAATTGCCAAAAAAAGTATCTTTCACATAGTAAAGTACACATTCATCCTGATTAGTAAATCAGGGTCAGCTTAAACAATGAATAAACCTCTTTCTTTTGAAATCATTTCCGATCCAAGCACTGTATTACACTATGGATCGTCTAGCTTTATGGTAACAACCATTACTGAAACATTGAGCGGGATTTTGGGCGACGTAGAAAGAACTTTTAATAATCATTTGATTAATCAGAAAATGGGTGTTGCTGGAGGAGAAATTTTTACTCAAAATGGGGTTGAATGCTCTTTGATGAATGCTCAGAGTAATGGATGGGTGAAAGGAAAAGCTCGATTTAAACTCGTTGTAGAGTTTTGTCCTGAAAGTCCGGAAGCACTACAACAGATTTCTCCATCTTCTCCAGTTCCGTCACAACCAGAAAGTGAACTTGATACTCTACGACGTTCCTTTGAAAATCGATGAGTTCAGCCTGAATCATCCATCAATTTTTTGATAATTCTGACATATCTAGGGCGCAAATATTGCGCCCTTACACACCAAGTAAAAAAGAAATATTTAACTATGAAATCAGATTTTCAAGAGTTGTCTAATGATACCGCAATTGTTAATGTTGACAACATAACATTCAAAGTAGCAAACCGCTAGATGATTCTTTAGATGAGATTCGACGTTCGTTGTAAAATTTTTGAGTAGAGAATTTTTAAGCAATGCAGAATAAAACGCCACGGATTCCGATACCGCCGGAGGTGCGAAAATTTGTGTTTGATCGCGATCGCAATACCTGTAGAAGTTGCGGCAGTCAGACACAATTAGAAGTGGATCATATTATTCCCTTGGCGAAAGGGGGAACGCATGATCTGAGTAATTTGCAAACCCTGTGCCGTACTTGTAACCAGCGCAAAAAGCATCATCTTGACCCCCGGTTTAAGCGGCGTTTTAGTTAGGGGCGATGCGATCGCGATATTCGGATTCTAGGATGGACATGATCAGGAACGATTCAAAGCCCCATTGGGTATAGATGCAGTCGCGTAATGTGCCTTCGATGATGAACCCCAAAGATTGATAAAGAGCTTGGGCGCGGGCATTGCACTCTTTGACATCGAGTTGCAAGCGGTGGGCTTGGTATTGGTTAAACACGCGCTGCTGAATTTTTTCTAAGGTTTGTCGGCCATGGCCTCTGCCCTTGACCATAACGACAAAACGCTGGAGGGTGATGCAACGGTGCGGACTGGCTAGACCAATCAGGATCGCATAGCCGATGGGCTTTGCGTGGTCGGGGTGAATGATAATCGCATGCGCAATATTTGGATCATTTAAGGCTGCGGCATGTTGTTCACGGGGCCATTGCTGAATGTAGCGTTGGTTGTCAGGATGATTTTCCGCCATGATCACAAAATCAAGATCATCTAGAGTTGTGGGGCGTAATTGAACCGGCATAGATTGTGGGTGAATGAATCGCATCCCTGATCAAATCACACCCGTTGAGGGGATGTGCTCAAGTCTGTTAAAGACGTTAAGAAACTTTAATAGTTTGGTAAAAGAGTTTACAATACTGGGCATTCAGTAATTGAGATTTGTGATCTTCACGCCTTCAATCTCGATTTTCTTCCAACCCATCCTTAAGATCTTAACGATCGCATGATGTCATTCCGAGCAATGTTTTGACAGAGATAGGCAAGGACAAACCCGACCAACTCTTCAACGTGACCGCACAGCCCTCTGATCTGATGCCGTTACAGCAAGAGTTAAACCATGAACGCCAACTGCGTCACGATTTAGAAGCTCAGTTGGCCACGGCGCAACAGGAATTGCGATCGCTGCAAGCCCACATTGACGAGCGGATTGAAACCCAGGTGCAACAACGCACAATGCAATGGGAATTGTTTCATCATCTGGCTGAACAGATCGGCTCCATTTTAGATTACGAGCAATTGTTTCAATCGCTGCTCGAACATTTACAACTGCTTGTCCCCTGTGATGTGACGGTGGGGGTGTTGGTGAATCCGAAAACCTGTGAATTATTTTTCCGCAGTAAACAGCCGCTGATGAGCCAAACCCAAGCGGATCTGATCCAAACGCTGTTACAGCATCTCAGCCAACAGCAACAGTCAAATTTACAGGATCACGCGCTGCGGTTGCACCATGTGCAGGGTTCATCTGCACCAGGGGCCGCCGGGGCGATTGAAATGCTGCGATCGCAGTTTGTCGCCCCCATTTTGGATCACAGTTCCCCCGATGCGCCCGTGCTCGGTCTCTTGCTGATCGCATCGGCCGACGCGACCCCGTTCAATGATGACCATCAACAAGCCGCCCTGCATGTGGCACAACAAGCAGCGATTTCTGTGCAGCAATTGCGCGTCTTGTTACAGGCGGAATCCTCTACCCACCGGGCAGAACAGGACAAAGCCTTAGTCAAGGAAAAAGAATTGAGCGAGTTGAAATCGCGGATGATTCGCACGATTTCCCATGAATATCGCACGCCGTTAACGGTGATTTCCCTGGCGGCGGAATCCCTGGCGCATCAATATTCGCGCCTGAACACAAAGCAGCGTCACAACTGTTTTCAGCAAATTTGCCGGGCGACGCAGCACATGAATAAGTTGATCAATGAGGTGCTGTGGGTGAGCCAAGCGGAGGCGGGAGAAATGGAGGTGCGGCAACAGCCGACGAGTATGGTGCAGGTGTGTCGTCAGAGTATGGATGAGCTGGCGGTGGTGAATCCGGAGGATGGGGTGCGGATTCATTTCCAGTTGACGGGGGAGGATGTGGAGGTGGAGGTTGACCCGATCCTGTTGCAGCAGGTGTTGACGCATTTGCTGTCCAATGCGCTGAAATATTCGGCGCTGGATCAGTCGGTGCAGTTGAGGTTGGAGATTACGCCCCAGTTGGCAATTTTTCAGGTGAGCGATCGCGGCATTGGCATCCCGCCGGCGGATCGGCCGCGCTTGTTTGAATGTTTTCACCGGGCGGGGAATGTGGGCACAGTGCCGGGAACGGGGTTAGGGTTGGCGATCGCGCGGAAATGCGTGGAACTTTTGGGCGGGACGATTATTTTTGAGTCGGAATTGGGGGTGGGCAGTTGTTTTACGGTGACGCTGCCGCGATCGCCGTCGTCTTAGCGTCGTCTGAGGTCTGGCAATTAGCGAAGGGAGTGGGGTACTTCTAAGCGATTGGCGGCCAGGAGTTCGGCGTTGGCGAGGACGGTTTTCGTGGGGCCATCGGCCAAAATGCGCTGATGGTTGAGGAGGAGAGTGCGATCGCACACTTCCACGATCATCTCTAAATCATGGGAAGAAATCAGCAACGTTTGAGAGGCTTCGTGAAAAAAGTGAATCAGTTGGCGACGGGCGGCTAAATCCAGGTGGGCCGTGGGTTCGTCGTAGAGCATTAAGCGGGGGTGCATGACGAGCACCGAAGCGATCGCCGCCATACATTTTTCACCGCCCGAAAGGTGATGGGGGGCGCGATCGGCCAAATGGTCAATCCCCGTCATCTGCAACGCCCGATCCACCCGTTCGCGCACCTCTGCATCCGATAGCCCCAAATTATCCGCCCCAAACGCCACATCTTCCCGCACTGTCGGACAAAATAACTGATCATCGGGATTTTGAAACACCAAGCCCACCGCCGGCTGAAAGCGTCCCCGTTGCACCGGCTGCCCAAACACCTCAATCGTCCCTCGGCGCGGCGCAAGCACCCCGGAAATCAGCAAAAAAAGCGAGGTTTTCCCCGCCCCATTGGGCCCCACTAGTCCGACCTTTTCCCCCGCCTTCAGGGTTAACGCCAGGTCGAGAAACAAAGGCAGACCTTGGGCATAGTCAAACTGGAGGTTATGAATCGACAGCGCAACCGTCATGGCGTACCTTTCCGTTCCCTGATCAAAATTCCCACGCGCATCCCCTGGATTACACTCCAGCTCATCCTTGCTTCCATTGGTCTGTGGTTGCCGCTGATGCCAAAAAATCTTGCACGATCGCTAAAATTCGCGCCGAGGCTTGGCCGTCTCCAAAGGGATTAATCGCTGTGGCCATTGCGTCATAGGCGGCGCGATCGGTGAGTAATTGGTGGGCGTGGGATGCGATCGCCTCCGGAGCCGTGCCGATTAACTTCGCCGTCCCCGCCTGCACTGCTTCCGGGCGTTCCGTCGTCTCCCGCAACACCAACACCGGTTTCCCCAGGCTGGGCGCTTCTTCTTGCAGCCCCCCCGAATCCGTCAGCAACAGCGTACACCGCTGAATCGCCCCCACCAACTGCCCATAGTCCAGCGGTTCCGTTAAAAACACACGGGGATGATCCCCCAAGGCCTGCTGAATCGGCTCCCGCACCGTGGGATTGCGGTGCATCGGCAGCAGCAGCGCCGCATCCGGACAGTCCGTAAGCACCTGGGCTAATCCCGCCAGAATATCCCGCAGGGGTTCGCCCCAATTTTCGCGACGATGCACCGTTGTTAAGATGACGCGATATTGCTCCCAATCCAGGCCCGGCACAGGGCAAGGGGGATTTGTCGCCGCCACCCGTAGGAGCGCGTCAATCACCGTGTTGCCCGTTTGATGGACTGCGCCAGTCACATCGGACTTGGCCAGATTATCCACAGCCATGGAAGTGGGGGCAAAGTGGAGTTGAGCCAGTTGGGAAATGAGGCGGCGGTTGGCTTCTTCGGGATAGGGATTAAAAAGGTTATTGGTGCGCAACCCCGCTTCTACATGGCCGACGGGAATCTGTTGATAAAACGCGGCCAGGGCGGCGGCGAAGGCGGTGGTGGTATCTCCTTGGACTAAGACACAGGCGGGGCGATCGCGCTCAAACCACGCCGATAACCCCTGCAAGGTGCGCTGGGTGATATCCGTCAAGGTCTGCCGAGGCTGCATAATTTCCAGATCGCGATCCGCCTGGATATCAAACAACGCCATCACCTGATCCACCATTTCCCGGTGTTGCCCCGTCAAGATCACCCGCGTTTTCAGGTCGGATGCTTGGCGAAACTGTTGAATCACCGGAGCCAGTTTAATCGCTTCGGGGCGCGTGCCCAAAATAATGTCAATACAGGGAGGGGATGCCATGCCAAACCACTTTAACCAACGAAAAAAAACGGGCGAGTACCCCCCGCTAATGTAGCAAGATTCAGAAACCTTCGGTGCAGGCGTTAACCGAGTGCCTGTGGTTTTTGGGCGATCCAATACTTGCTGACGTGGTAGGTGGTGGTGGTCACGCTGGTGAATCCGACCTGTTCGAGGTGGGCGACTAAATCGTCTTGGCAATAGTGACGATAGTAGGGTTCATGGAAGAGGGTCGGGAAGTTTTCGAGCATCGGCCCAAACCCTTCAATGTCCCTCGCCTGCACCGAATCACAGAGGATGACTGTGCCGCCGGGCTTGAGGACGCGGAACATTTCTGCGATCGCTGCTTTGCGTACCGAGCCAGGGAGTTCATGGAACAGAAACACCGAGGTCAAACCGTGGAAGTAGTTGTCCTGGTAGGGCAGCGCTTCGGCGGGGGATTGGATCAGTTGGGGCAGTTCGCCGGGTTGAGCACTGAGGATTTGGTTGGCTTTGCGGAGATAGGCCGGGGAAAGATCCACGCCATAGAGGGCGGCGTGGGGAAAGGTGGCGCGGAGGGCGCGGAGGGTGTAGCCCGTGCCGCAGGCCACATCAAGAAGTTTCACATCCCCAGGGGCGATCGCCTCAAACCGTTGCGCCACGGCCTGCTTCAACGGCTTGAGAATCCGTCGCCGCATCGGGTTCGCGGCTCCATTAAACAGGATTTCCACTTGGAGATCATAGAGATTCGCCGATTGCTCGCTGAGGTAGCCGTCGGTTTGATAGTGGAAGTTTTGGAGATAGTAGGCGGGGTAGCGATCGCGATCAATCTCCGGCGCAAAGGTGTGCTTTTCTCGGTTGTGCCGCCGTTCCACCACCCTTAGGGAGTCGAGCCAAACTTGGGGATAATAGCGCACCACATCATCCCACGCCGTTTCAAACAGCAGCGACTCCGGATAAACCCCCGCTTGGGCATCCTGCCAATCGACTTCGAGCAGGTGGTGCTGGCGTTGTTGAAGATGTTGCAGGAGTTCCGGTGATAATGTATTCGTGGCGGGGCGTTGATTGGGGATCAGCAGATCAAAAAGGCGATCGCCCATCGCTTTATGGGCCAGGCTGATCGCACTCTTGCCATATTGAAACGCCGTATAGGTGGCCTGTCCTAATGCCTCTGGCGTAGGCAGACCCGCTTCGAGGATATTGATCAAGGGATTAACAAATTGCGTAGCCATGCAGACTGAATGAATAATGGTGAATGAATCGCATAGCTCCTTAGTGTAGCAAGGCTTTCCAGGGAGCGGAACAGGAAACAGGTGCGATCGCCTCCAGGCCCCAAAGCAGCCTGGGCAACCCGAAAAAACAACCCGGAAACCAGACTGGTTTCCGGGTTGCCCCAAGTCACAACCGTTGAGCACGCTTTAGTGATGGCAAGACCATCACGTCAAATTTTCCAAGTAATCCCGCACGCGGTTCCGGCGTTTCGGTTGACGGAGTTTTTGCAACGCCTTCGCTTCAATTTGGCGCACCCGTTCCCGCGACAGTTCAAGGGCGCGGCCAATTTCCGCTAAGGAATAAGGGTTGCCGGTTTTTAAGCCATAGCGCAGTTGGATCACTTCCCGCTCGCGGGTGGTGAGGTCAGCTAACAGTTGTTGCAACTCCCGCAGCAACGCTTCCCGCATCAAATTATCTTCGGGGGAGGCTTCTTCGGTTTCTAGGAGATCACCCAATTCGGTGTCTTTTTCTTTCCCGACCTTGATTTCCAAGGACACCGATCGCGGCACACGCAGGAGGACTTCCCGCACCTGTT
>CAZCWE010000103.1:0-11161 GCA_964502285.1 uncultured Spirulina sp.
CGTCCCCGTCGTTGCAAGGGCCGTTTTGCGCGTCACCGTCGCCGCGCTGAAATCCAGCAGCATCAGGGTTCCGTCCGGTTGGCGACGCAGGTTTTGGGGGTTAATATCCCGGTGAATTAAGCCCTGATCATGGAGGGCTTGTAACAGGGGCAAAAGGTCATCGAGAAACTGCACCACCTGCGCCACTGTGCCGGGGCCCTGATCGATCGGTGTGCCGGTGATGAAGTCTTGGATCAGGGTGGGGCGAAAATTTGCGATCGCAGGAGCCGTCTCGAAATAGTCCAAAATGCGCGGCAATTGGGGATGTTCCCCCCAGGGTCGCAATTGGTCAACCACCGATCGCACCTTGTCCGGGTCGCGTTCAGCGATCTGCTTGAGTAAACAGGCCGACGCATCGTCCGGCGCGAGACAATCTTGACCACGAAAGGTGCGCCCCTGCCCCCCGGTGCTCAGTTCTTCGAGGGCAATGTAGCGATCGCCCAGGCGCAGCGACGACCCACACCCCACACAAAAGCGATGGTGCGGCGCATTCTGTTGGTGGGTGCATTGGGGGTTAAGGCACAGCGACATGGCAAGCTCGAACTGCGATCGCTCCTAGTATGCCATTGTCCGGTCATCGGGCGACTATGCGATCGGTTCCTCTGCCCGCAGCAACGTGTGAATCGTCTGGAGCAATTGACGCGGTTTAAACGGCTTGCATAGATAGGCATCCGCCCCTTGGTCAAGTCCCTCCGCCTGAGCACCCAGAGAATCCTGCGTCGAACAGAGAATCACCTGAATATCTTGAGTCCGGCGATTATTTTTCAAAAATCGACACACTTCATACCCATTGAGGTGGGGCATGACCACATCCAGAATAATCACGTCCGGCAATTCTTTTCGCACCTGTTTCAGTGCATCTAAACCATTACCAACCGCTGTCACCGTGAATTGTTGAGTCATCAACCAATGGGCAATCAAATGACGCTGAGTGCGGCTATCTTCCACGACGAGGATGTGAGCCATCGAACCCCTAGACCAAAATTGTGAATTAAATACAGCATCCGAATCCGGCCAGAACTATCAGGGATAATTCGGTGCATGATCCAGCGATGAACCCTAATCTGCATCGTCAGCGCGATCATTTGCGCGTGATTGTATCTTTCAGTCTATCTCAGGTCGCTGATCCCAGAAGCCCCAAAATATCTTGGCAACATTCTAAGCGAAGCCCCTGAATGCAGCCTCGGCCGAATGACTCAACCTCCAATCAGCAAGGCGAAATGTCGAATTTAAACCATACAAAAATTCATTAATTCTTCCCCTTTTCCTACCGCTATGTTAAAGATTCTCAACAAACTCTCGTTGCGATCGCCAACGAGAGAATGCCAAACGAGAGAATGCCAAACGAGAGAATGCCAAACGAGAGAATGCCAAACGAGAAAATGTAGATTGTTTCCTAGCGTTGGCCCCAAGTTGCAGGTGGCAATCCCCCTAGAGCAGTTTCTCTAAGTTGGGATCACCCTGCATTTTTTTGAGCATGCCTTTGATCTCTTGGGTGCGGCTTTTATGCACGATCAGCGTGGCATTGCGATCGCGCACCACCACCACATCATCGAGGCCAATCGTCACCACCACCTCATCCGGGTCAGTGTTATAGATAATCGCCCCCGTAGTATCCGCCCCCAAATGTTGGCCAATCACCACATTGTCGCCCTGTTTTTCATTCAACCGCTCCAGAGCATTCCAATCGCCGAGGTCATCCCAGCCAAAATCCGCCGGCAACACATAGGCCAACTGGGTTTTTTCCATCAAGGCATAGTCAATACTGTTTTTCTCCAACGTCCCATAGGCCGCTTTCCCCTGACTGCGCAAGGGTTCGAGCACTTGGGGCGCATACTGGGCCAACTCCGCCAGCACCACGGCGGCGCGAAAAATAAACATGCCGCTATTCCAGCTAAACCGGCCCGTGTCGATAAACTCCTGAGCCTTGGCCGCATCGGGTTTTTCCGTGAAGCGCGACACCTTAAACACAGCGAGATCCGCATAGGTTCCGGCAGCATCGCCCTGCTCAATATAGCCGTAGCCCGTGGAGGCATAGCCCGGCTGAATCCCTAAGGTGACGATCGCATCCTGACCCGTCGCCAATTCCCCCGCCGCTGCCAGGGTCTGTTGATATTTGGCTTGATCGCCAATCCAATGATCCGCCGGAAAAAAGCCGATCAACGCATCCTCACCGTACCGCTTAGCAATTTCCAAGGTCGCCCAGGCCACAGCCGGAGCGGTGTCGCGGCCTTCGGGTTCCACGAGCAAATTCGCTTCCGGGAGATCCGGCAACTGTTCGCGCACCCCATCGGCCACCAGTGCCGACGTAATCACCCAGAGGTTATCCCACCCCGCCGCCATGGGCAGCAGGCGATCCGCCGTGGCTTGTAAGAGGCTGCGATCGCTGCCATCGAGACAGAGAAATTGCTTCGGACGGTGGCGACGGCTCAGCGGCCAAAATCGCTCTCCTTTGCCCCCTGCCAAAATCACCGGAATTAAAGATTGAGTCATAACTAAACACGCCGTTCTCGAATGCTCCCATCCTATCCTTTTGAGCGTCGTCCACTGGTTGCGATCGCTGACAAATCCCCAAAAAAAATCCTGAAACAATCAACAAGCAACGCTATAATGCGCCATGAGTAGCAATTTTTCTCGGTATCTAGTGCGTCTACCCGCGTTGATGTCCCTAGAGAACTGAATTGTGGTGGTGAGGTTAAATGTGAATAACAGTGTGAAAAGCCGTTCTCAAGATAGGACTAGTGTGATCACAAGCGATAAAATCAGTTCTGGGTCCGATCAACAGACCACCAAGGTATCCGTTCCAATCCAGCCGTCCCCCCAGAGCCGCCCCACCGTTCCCGTGGGTAAGCGGATACTCTGGAGCACAGCCTTTTTAATCACGGCCACCCTTTCGGCCACCATCGGGGCCACCGTTGCCATGGTCAGCCCCCTCCCCTCTGCGTTGAAATTCTTCAACGTTGAGGACGAAATCGCCGCCGCCGGCCCCTCGCGCACCGGGGAATCCCCCGCCGAAGATGGGGCAATTCCGGCCATGTTCGAGTACAAAATCGAACGCCCGGTCAATATTTTGGTGATGGGCATCGATCGCGTTCCCGATACCGAAGTCGGCAGTGACGAAGCCTTTGAAGGCCACACCGACACCATGATCCTGATGCGCTTCGACCCGACGGATCAATCGGTGCGAATGCTGTCGGTTCCCCGCGACACCCAAGTGTTTATCCCCGATGTGGGAACGACGAAAATCAATGATGCCAACGTCTACGGCGGCGCGAAATTGGCCATGGACGTGGTGGGGGACACCCTCAACGAGGTGACCATTGATCGCTATGTGCGCGTCACCAACGATGCCTTCCGGGAATTGGTGGATCTCGTCGGTGGGATTGAAGTCTTTGTGCCGCGGCCCATGGTCTACGAAGACAAAACCCAAGGGTTAAAAATCGACCTGCGCAAAGGCTGGCAAACCCTCGACGGCGATGAAGCCGAACAGTTTGCCCGGTTCCGGATGGATGAATACGGCGATATTGGTCGGGTGCAGCGACAACAGGTGCTGCTCAAGGCGATGCGCGAACGGCTCCAGAGTCCGGCGGTGTTGCCGCGTTTGCCGAAGGTCGTGCAGCGGATGCTGTCCTTTGTGGATACGGATTTGAGCATGGAAGAGTTGCTCGCGCTGGTCAACTTCGGGATGGAGTTGGATCAAGATTCGGTGAAAATGGTGCTGCTGCCGGGCCGCTTCAGCGAAGAATTTGAGTTTGAAGGGGTCAGCTATTGGATCATGTCCCATCCGGGGCGCGATCGCGTCATGCAAGACTTTTTTGAAGTGGAACCCGGCTATGAAATGGGCGATCGCTCCATCCAGTCCGTGCGCATCGGTCTGCAAAATGCCACCAGCGATCCAACATTATTGGCTCAAGCCGCCGACCATCTTGCCGAACAGGGTTTTGGGAATGTGTTCTACTCCCAATCCAAAGCACCGCGTCTCCTGCGCCAAAGTGAAATCATTGTGCAACAGGGCAACACTGAGGCCGCCGATGCAATTCACGAAGCCCTTGGCTTTGGGGTAATTCAAGCCGATTCAACGGGAGATCTTGCCTCAGAAATCACCATCCGCGTCGGGTCGGATTGGTTCGAGCGAGTTGCCCCGGCAGAAGAGTCTACAGATGAGGAATGATGCAACAGGGGCAATGGGTACGGCGATTGGTATTGATTGTGGTGTTGGGGGTGCTGACCCTCGGCTGGTGGCTCTTGGAGGCGCAACCGGCCTGGGCCGCGCCACCCCGTGACCCGGAATCGAATGCGGTGAACTATACCCTGACCGATGTGAGCGGCCGTGATTTTTCGGGGCAAAACCTGGCAGGGTCATCCTTTGCCGGGGCAGAGGTGCGGCAGGCGAATTTTCGAGGGGCAAACCTGTCGGGTTCAATCCTCACCAAAGCCGTGTTTGAGGAGTCCGATCTCTCTGGGGCCAATCTGAATAAAAGTTTTGCCGATCGCGTCACCTTCAATGGGGCTGATCTGACCAATGTAATTTTCACAGAAGCGATCGCCACCAGCACCCATTTCTACGAAGCGACAATCACCGGAGCCGACTTTTCCGACACCATCCTCGACCGTTACGAAATCGTCCAACTCTGCAAACGCGCCGACGGAGTGAATCCCACCACAGGTGTTTCCACCCGCGACAGCCTCAACTGCCGCTAACCCAAAGTATTAATCAATACGAAGACTTAAACGCTAAAACCAAGCTCAATCCAGACGGCTTTCTCGATTGCTTTCCAATAAACTTCTTCTAAAACACCCTGTTTATTCTTGATTCTCTGAGCATCTACCGCCCTCATTTGACTTAAGTTGATGTGCCGCTCTCCCTTGAGTCCATTCTGCGCAGTGGGTGTAACATTCACCACGAACGGATAAGTCTTGATACCAGGCAACAAGGGAGCAACGATTGTTGTTGCCCCATTTTGGTTGCCGATATCATTTTGCAAAATCAGACAAGGGCGTTTTTTATCGGTTTCACGACCCATAACAGGTTGCAGATCAACCCACCAGATCTCGCCTCGCTTATAGGTTAAGTTTCCGTTAAGCATTTAAACCATCGCCCACTACAACATCCCAGACGGCGATTTCTTCCTGAAACTCTGGGTCATTCGCCTGATCTTGATAAGCCGCTGCTAGCTCTTGCATGAAAATCCTTTGCTTCTCTTGCCAGAGGACATTATTAATAAAGCTGCTACGGTTGCTGGCTAGCTGATCGACAAACTCTAGAACTTCGTCATCCAAGGTGATACTGACTTTCTTGCTCATGGCCGTAAGCTGCCCGCCATAATTGAGTAGGATTCTGTTGTCATACTAAATAATCCTACCGTAGTCGTCAACGATGCCGCTTCATTGTTTCGGAAGGACTCGGTGCGCTTCTGTCTGAACACTGGCAACAACAAAATTAGTGAGGGTTCGTCCCTAATCAATCGAAGATATCTTATCTTCCCGCCAACAAGGGGCCTAAGTCCCTTGCCTGTTCATGAATCAAATAGGATTGCTAGATTCACCACTTCATCGACTTTTTAGCTTGCTTTGCTAGAGATACAAAACTGCTCGTAAACCCTCATCTATCTCCTCCTGTAAGGAGTCTGGTAGCGAACCAATACGCTCAGCCAAAAACGTTTTATCAATCGTGACGATTTGAGAGACATTTACAACAGAATCCCTTGACAAACCCGATACCCTACGCGGCAATAATACATTGCCTGGTGCTTCCGCTAACCGAATAGTTGAAGTGATAATAACGACGATAACAGTGCTAATCTGGCTCTGGGTAAACGTATCATCTTGAACTATCAAAACAGGACGGCGATATCCCGGTTCTGAGCCCACTGGATCGGGTAGGTTTGCCCACCAAATTTCTCCCCGATACATTACCAATCCTCATGGGGCAAAGACATAAACTGCATCCTTGCTATCACTGGATCAAGTTCAGAAGACTCTGTCGCGTAAACTTGGTTCAAGGCGAGTAGATCTTGCTTACGGTTGTATCTTTCCATGTAAGTCTGTAGTGCTTTTGTGTAAAGCTCACTGCGCGACAGCCCTAACTGTTGAGCAAGTGCTTCCGCCTGTTCAAAGACTGGATCGGGAAGTGAAATCGCAGTTTTCATAGTGACATTAGTATAACGTTCTATTCTTTGGTTATATCAGAGATGCAAGCATGAGCATCATTAAATACCGACAGATAGCCTTTCTGTACATCTCAAGCCCAACAATGGAGCTAGCTATGAGTTACGGATTTTTTCCATTTCATCACCCCTATACAGATGTTATTCAAATTTCATCCGCGTAGCATCTCTACCGGCGGATGGTGAGGGGGTTGAGTTTGGTGACGATCGCTCTAAGTCCCCTGGCTGAGGAGGCGCGATCGCATCTGGGTGACAAAACTCGTGACCCTGCCCGCCTGTTGGGTTTGAGCGATCGCGCCCTGAATCCCTTGGCTGAGGCTGTCCCAATTTAGGGCCGATTTGGGTTGGGTGGGGTCTTGCTGTTGGAGATAGTCGATCAGGCTCAAGCCCACGATTCGCGTCAGGTATGCCGCGCTGATGCCCTGGACTAACCCCCCGGCGGCGTAGGTGATTGGGCTACTTTTGAGGACGGCGGTGATTGTTTGGGTGGAGAGTTCCACCACGCCGAGTTTGAGGAGGAGTTCGCCGATGGAGCGGGCAGCGGGTTTGGCTTGGTCGAGGGTGAGGGGTTGGCCGTAGATTTGGGCGAGATCAACGAGCAATTGGGCGTTAATCGCGACGGTGGCGAGTAAGTCGAGGGCAGCGACAGGGTTGGCGAAGGCGGCGGTGGCGGCGATCCATTGGTAGCGTTCGAGGCTGGGGATGGCGCGATCGCGCCGAGCATCGTTCAAGGCGGTTTTTACTTCGGTTTGCATGGCCACGACGTGCCGCCACTGTTGAGCGCGGGCGATCGCCTCTGTTTCGGTGGTGAGTTGGTTGAGGCGGGGCAAGAGGGGATCGAGTTGGGGGGCGCGGGGTTCTTGAAATTCGCGGATCGAGCCGTCGGCTTGATGTTGGCGGACGGTGATCGGGCTGGGGGCAGCGGCGATCGCCACCACATCCGCCGCTGCAATCCACCCCTGCACCCGTTGGCGCAGGGTATCGAGCAAGATCGCCCGCATCTCCTCGTTGTATTGGTCTTGCTTGGTGAGAACCAGCAGGATCGGGTAATGCTGTTGTTGCCACTGGTGAAGCTGTTGCAGTTCGGCAGCGGTGAGGTCGCCGTTCACGAGGTAGAGAATGGCGGCAGTCTCAGCCGTTGGGGTGGCGGTTTCGAGAATGTGCCAGTGGGAATAATTGGGTAAAGCCGCTTGGAGGGCGGTTTTGCCGACCCATTGGGAGCCGACGATCGCAGCGGTAAACGCAGATGATTCGTGCTGTGCCAATTGTGTCAAACCCTCATCCCACGACGTTTGATCCCGTTGGGGGCATTCAGTGGCAAGGATTTGGCGGAGGGTATGGAGGTGGGTTTTGGCGGCGGTGAGGTCGGTTTCCGTGAGGGGCGATCGCGGTTTTTCCACGATCGGGATCGAGGGGCGATCGCGTCGTAACCACCACAGCCCCCCACCCACGGCCATCAATCCCCACAGACTCAAACTCCCCCAATCCCACAGGGAATCCTGGAGCGAAATCCAACCCCAGAGCGCAAATGATAACCCCACGCCCCCAATCAAAATCGGTTTCCGAACCCGAACCCCCATAACGTCGTCTCCCGCAACTGTCTTCCTTCCATCCTACCGGGAGACTGCCCCCCTTTCGCGCTCCCCGGCTGGATTGAACCCTAGCAGGGTGAATCATTACGTGAGGTGCGATCGCGTGTTGAATTTCTCAGCAATGTTGACTATAATTTCAAGTAATCATTCCCCCATCCTCAACCATGGAATTTGCCAAAATTGACCTCAGCAATCTGATTGCGATCGCCCATGACGAGAACGCCTTAGGTCTGTTAATCGATCGCGGTGCAAACCTGGAATATCTCGAAGTCCCCGCCCCAATCCAAGCCTACGACGGGTTGCAACAGGTAGCGGATTTGGTGAGCGGGGCGATCCCGGCGGTAGAGGCTGCCGAATCGCTGCCTACGCCCACATCCCGCTGCACCCGTGCCCTCAGCTATGACCCAGAAACCGAATCCCTACAAATCGAGTTTCAAAATGGGGCGGTGTATGAATACGACACAGTGGAGCCGGAGGTGTGGGACGAACTGCGCCAAACGCGATCGCCCGGTCACTATTACAACCAAGTGATCAAAGGTGCGTATCCCTCCGAGCGCTTGAGTTAACGCAAAATCCGAGCCGATGCGTACAATCGGGGGGGGAGGGGTCAGGCTGCACCCCTCCTTTCTGTTCATTGTGATCACGTAAGACCCTGTGCCGCAAAATTTAGCCGAAGAAGCGATCGCCGTCCTCCTTGACCTGGCCCAACGGGGCGAAATCGACCCCTGGGATGTGCAGGTGATTGACGTGATCGATCGCTACCTCCAAAACCTGATTCGCCCCCAAGCCCTCGAACCCGATGCCGCCGACCTGCCCCAATCCGGCCAAGCCTTCCTTTGGGCCTCGATGCTCGTCCTCCTCAAAGCCCAAACCCTCGAAGCCGCCCAAAACGCCGAACCCGAAGAACCGGAAGACTTCATTGATGATCTCGAACCCATGGAGCGGGAATTGCCCGCCCGGATGGAACGCCACATTCGCCGCCGCCCCACTGCGCCGCCCGTGCGTCGTCGCCGCGTCACCCTCCAGGAACTGATCACCCAAATTCAACAGATGGGGACGATGCTAGAGAGTAAGCCGTTGCGATCGCGCTCCCAATCGCGGGGCTACAGTCGCAAAGAAGCCGTCAAACACATCACCCAACTCGCCCACGACGAAAACCTGACGGAAATGGCCGCCCAACTTGAGCAATTCATCCGCGAAGTCCTCCCCCACAACCCCGACCAAACCGACACCACCATCCTCCTCGAACAACTGGTTGAATGGTGGTCTGCTGCCCAAACCAAACCCGCCAACACCCACGAACGAGTGGGGGTCTTTTGGGCGTTGCTGCTCCTGAGTTCTCAATCCAAGGTGGAACTCTCCCAAGCCGACTTTTACCAAGACCTCTCGATAAAACCCCTGATTACATAAGTGGGCTTCAGAAGATGGGATAAAATCGGATCGCATGACCTGTTGAGACAAATTAACGAGGATAGATACGCATGAAAGCCATGATTCTGGCAGCAGGGAAGGGAACACGGGTTCGCCCGATTACCTACACCATCCCCAAACCGTTAATCCCTATCCTGCAAAAGCCCGTGATGGAGTTTTTACTTGAACTTCTCCGTAAACATGGCTTTACGCAAATCATGGCCAACGTTAGCCACCTTGCCAACGAGATCGAAGGTTACTTTCGGGATGGTCAGCGGTTTGGGGTGGAATTAGGGTATTCCTTTGAAGGCAATATTGTGGATGGTCAGCTTGTGGGGAGAGCCCTTGGCTCCGCTGGGGGAATTAAGCGGATTCAGGAGTTTAAGCCCTTTTTTGATGACACGTTTATTGTGTTGTGTGGCGATGCGCTGATTGATTTGGATTTAACCGAGGCGGTGCGCTGGCATAAGGAACGGGGTGCGATCGCCACCATCATCACCAAAACCGTTCCCAAAGAACAAGTTTCTAGCTATGGGGTCGTGGTCACGGACGATAACGGCAAGGTGAAAGCCTTTCAAGAAAAGCCCGCCGTTGACGAAGCCCTGAGCACAATGATCAACACCGGGATCTATATTTTCGAGCCGGAAGTGATCGACTACATCCCCAGCGGGAAGGTGTATGACATTGGTGGTGATCTGTTTCCGAAACTCGTGGAAATGGGCGCGTCATTCTACGCCGTGGCCATGGATTTTGAATGGGTGGATATTGGCAAAGTCCCCGACTATTGGCAGGCGGTGCGCGGGGTCTTGACGGGTGAAATCAAGAATGTGGGCATCCCCGGCCGGGAAGAGCGTCCCGGCGTTTACACCGGGCTGAATGTGCAGGTGAACTGGGACAAGGTGAATATTCAGGGGCCGGTGTATATCGGCAGCATGACGTGGATTGAAGATGGGGCAACGATTATCGGCCCGTCGATGATTGGCCCCAGTTGCCACATCTGCGCGGGGGCAACGGTGGACAATAGTGTGATTTTTGAATATTCCCGCCTGGGGCCAGGGGTGCGCTTGGTGGATAAGCTGGTGTTTGGTCGCTACTGTGTGGACAAAAATGGGGCGGCGATCGATGTGAAGGCGGCGGCCTTGGATTGGCTGATCACTGATACGCGCCAAAGTTTGCCCTTGTCAGAACCCGCCGAACGCAAAGATATGGAAGATCTCTTAAGCGAACAATGAACCAATGGACATCAGCAGAGCACGCCCTGGCCTATTTGAGTCGTGCAGACCGCATTCCCCATCGCACCGAAGGGGAGCGGGTGATCTTGGATCATGTGCCGCTTGATGTGTGGCGGGTGTTGGATGTGGGGACGGGGGATGGTCGATTGGCGGCGTTGCTGAAGTGCGATCGCCCCTTGATGGAATGTGTCGCCCTGGATTTTTCGCCGACGATGCTCGAAAAAGCCACCGCCCGCTTTGCTGAAGACCCCCTCGTGACGATCGCTGCGCACGACCTCAATGACCCGCTACCCAATTTGGGGTCGTTTGATGCGATCGTCTCCAGCTTCGCCATCCACCACCTCAGCGACGATCGCAAGCGCAGCCTCTACGGGGAAATCTTCGCTCGACTCAAGCCCGGCGGCATTTTCTGCAATCTCGAACATGTGGCCTCCCCCACACCAGCACTCCATCGTCACTTTATGGAATCGATTGGCTACGGTGACCAAGAGGATGATCCCTCCAATCAACTCCTGGATGTGCAAACCCAATTAAATTGGCTGTGGGAGTGGGGATTTAATGATGTTGATTGTTATTGGAAGTGGCTAGAGATGGCGCTCCTGGTGGGAAAAAAGCCACAAGCCTGCACACCGTGAACAGGAGCATCTAGCTTGTGCAACCCCTCACCCAACCCTCTCCCGCAGGAGAGGGCGTTTAGCTCCCTTCTCCCACGGGAGAAGGG
>CAZCWE010000104.1:0-3664 GCA_964502285.1 uncultured Spirulina sp.
ACCACCACCCCACCCCCCACCGGATCACCGCCTGGCTCACCCTCCATCACCCACCGCGATCGCCCACGGATTTTCACCTCCAGAGCACCCTCAGCCTCGAACAATGGCAGCGACTCCAAGCCGCCGCGCCCCCCTTTTCCCTCCAGATTCCCCCCCACCATTGGCAACACTTCACCCAACCGTAACCGAGAGCATCCCACGGGGCGCGATCGCAGTTCAGCGCGGCGAAGAACCCACACCACAAACTAAGCACAATGGCGGTTGAGAATGGGACTTCTATCAAAATATTCTCTCTCTAGCAAAAAAAAGATAATGCTAAAGTTAACAGTAGATCCGTCATTATCAACATTGTTTCGCTTGAAACACTCTGAATCATCCATGATTGAATCTGGTTCCGCCTCACTCACCGCTGATATTCTCGTTGTTGATGATACCCCGGACAATATTCGGTTTTTGTCTTCGATGTTGACGGAATCAGGCTATAGCGTGCGACCGGCAATTAGTGGCAAGATTGCCCTACGCGCTGCTCAGAGTATTACCCCGGATTTGATTCTTCTCGATATTAATATGCCGGAAATGGACGGCTATCAAGTCTGTCAAATCTTGAAGTCAGACCCCACCACGCAGATGGTTCCCGTCATTTTCCTCAGTGCCCTCAGCGATGTGAAAGATAAGGTGAAAGCCTTTCAAATGGGAGGCTCAGACTATATCAGCAAGCCGTTTCAGATGGATGAAGTGCTCGCCCGCATTTCCAATCAGTTAACGATTCGGCAGCTTCAAAAAGAAGTTGAATCGCGCAACGCCCAACTCGAAACCGCGTTAACCGATCTCAAATCTGCCCAATTAACATTAATTCAAAACGAAAAAATGACTGCCTTGGGGCAGTTGGTGGCGGGGATTGCCCATGAAATCAATAATCCCGTGAGTTTTATCTATGGAAACCTCCCCCCCGCGATGAATTATGTACAAGATCTTGTCGATTTACTCTCGCGCTATCAACAGGCCTATCCGCAACCCGTGCCGGAGATTGCTGAACAACTGGAGGAGTTGGATATTGAGTTTTTGACTGAAGATCTCGCCAAGATTATGACCTCAATGCAAACCGGGGCGAATCGGATTCGGAAGATTGTGGTGGGGTTACGGAGTTTTTCGCGGTTGGATGAGTCGGGGTGTAAGGTGGCGGACGTGGTGGAGGGCCTCGAAAGTACGTTGGAAATGGTGCGATCGCGCCTTGAACCCGACGATCAACCCGCGATTACATTGGTGAAACAGTATGACCCGATCCCCGCGATTGCCTGCTATCCCGCCCAACTGAATCAAGTGTTTTTTCATCTGTTGGTGAATGCGATCGACGCGATCCGCAGTCGGCTGGCTCAAGACCCCGCGATCGCGCCCCAAATTACCCTCACCGCCCGTCAACCCGATCCGAAAACTCTCGAAATTGCGATCGCCGATAACGGCATCGGCATGGATGAACAGACCCAAACCCACCTGTTTAACCCCTTCTTTTCTGCCAAACCCATCGGGCAAGGAACCGGCCTCGGCCTCTCGATTTGCTACCAAGTGATTCACGACACCCACCAGGGCGAGATTAAGGTCACCTCCCAACCGGGTCAGGGCGCAACCTTCACGATCCACCTGCCCACCAGCTTGCCCGTCGGTAATCCCTAGAGCATCGGTGTAGGATAGCGGTTAATCGGCTCCGTGGGAGTCTTTGGATGGGGGAATGGATCTCAATCAAGTGTTGGTGTGGATGGTGTGTTTTTCCTGTGTCACCTTTTTGCTCCGGGCGATGCGATCGCACTCTAACCGGGGTTGGGCGATCGTCGCGGCGCTAATTCTGAGCATCACGAGCGTCTTGGTCGTCCTTGTGCCTGCTTGGGCGGGGTTCATCGCTGGGGGGCTGTGGGGGAGTTTGATCCTGCTGCCTGTGTTCGGCTTTGCCCAGGTGAACCATCGCATTACCCAAGCCCAGTACCCCGCCGCCCGACGGATTATGACGGTGATTCGCTGGCTCCATCCCTTCGATGGGTGGTGGGAGCAGCCCGTGATCCTGCGGGCGTTGGCCCTGGGGCAACGGGGCCAGATCAGCGAGGCGATCCGGATCTTAAACACCCAGACCCGCCCGGATCATCCCCTCAGCCGCCATGCCACGGCGCTGCTGCTGGTGATGGAAGCCCGCTGGCATGACCTGCTGCGCTGGCTGCAAACCCATGTGCCGGAACGGGAGTTAATCCGCGACCCGCAGTTAATTTTGTATTTTTTGCGGGCGTTGGGGGAAACGGGGGATCTCAATGGCTTGGTGTGGAGTGTGACGCGCTACGAACCCTATTTAAAACAGGGCAACAATCTCGCACCGTTGCAGATGGCGCGGCTGATGGCGTTGGCATTTACGGGTCAGACGGCGGCGGTGAATTTGTTGCTGGATCGGGGGTTGGTGCAGCAGCGGAGGGAGGTGCAGCAGTTTTGGCGGTGGACGGTGTTGGGGGTGGCGGGGAAACCCGTGGCGATGGAGTTGTTGGCGTGGCGCGATCGCACCCCTGACCCAACCCTGAAAGCAGCGATCGCCTGGCGGTTACAACATCCCCCCGCTGCCCTCGCCCCCAGCCTCTCCCCGGCATCCTGGCACAGCCTGCGCCGCATCGAAACCAACATCAACGAGGAACTGCGCTACGGGCGCGGCCTGATCAGCCATTTACACTATCCCGCCTACGGAACCTATACCCTCTTGGCGATCAATTTGGTCTTTTTCGGCCTCGAACTCAACTACGGCGGCAGCCAAAACACCTTCGCCCTCGATCGCCTGGGGGCCTTGATTCCCGCCCTTGTGCGGGAGGGGGAATGGTGGCGTTTGGTGAATGCGAATTTTCTCCATTACGGGGCGGTGCATTTGGTGACCAATGGCCTGGGGTTGGTGATCTTGGGGCCCTTTGTGGAGTTTAAATTGGGGTTGGGGCGTTATCTGCTGGCCTATTTGGGGTCGGGGGTGGGGACGATGGGGGTCTATACGGCGATCGCGTTGCAGCAGGGGGCGGAGTGGCAGCGGTTGGTGGGGGCTTCGGCGGCGATTATGGGATTATTGGGGGTGATTGTGGCGATTTTGCTGCGGGGCTGGTGGCAAGAGGGCAGCGCGATCGCTCGCCAACGGTTGCGGTTATTTTTAGGAATCATTGCCGTGCAAGTGATCGTCGATGGACTTATTCCGGAGGTGAGCGGTTTGGCCCACGCCTTAGGGCTGATTTGGGGGATTACCTTGGGAATGATCTTAAGCGTCGGATCGGATTACAGGAGTTAAAGGGCAATGGCACAGCGACAATACAGCGGCTTGGGTTTGGCGGGGTTGGCGATGATCCTGGGGTTGGCGATCGCGCCGGGGGCGATCGCGCCCGCTTGGGCCCAAACTGAGGAGCCTGCCGTGGAACAAGAACGCGACGAAGAAGCCGACTTAATCCACCCCCTCCAGCGACCGATCACCGCCGATCCCCTCTTGCCGGAACGGGTTCGCGAGGCCATCCAAGCCGAAGCCCGGCAGAAAAAGCGCGATCGCGACCCCAACTTCACGCCGCCGCCCTTGAACGAGGCCGAAGCGATCGCCCTCGAAACCGCCTTAGATGAACTGGCCCAAGCGGGTCAGGTGGCCCTGGATAACGATGCCCCCGAAACC
>CAZCWE010000104.1:3674-5057 GCA_964502285.1 uncultured Spirulina sp.
ATTCCCGGACTGGTGGATCGACGGAAGGGAATTGCCTTTGATGTGCTGAATATCTCCAACTGGAAGGAAATGCCCCTGAAAGCCATTTTTGAGAAGGAGTTCGGGGTACCGGTGGCCCTGGATAACGATGCCCCCGAAACCGCCTATGAGCTTTGGTTTCAGGAATTGCGGCTGCGGCGATTTTTGGGGCCCTTAGCCGAAATTGAGGCCCTGACGCGGGTGGGTCGCCTCGCCTGGCAACAGAGCCGCAACGGGGATGTGGCGGCGATTACCGAACGTCTGAGCACGATTCAAACCGAGGGCAATCTTGACCCCATCGACCCCGACGCAGAGCGCGATCTGGACGATCCGCCGCCCACGCCGCCGGATCTCACCTCGCCCCTGATTCCCCCCTTGGCCGAGGCCTATGAGGCGGTGCGATCCTATCCGCAGGCGGTGTTGATGTATCGCTATCAGTTGGCGGCGTTGGGGACGGATTTTGATCAGCGGCAGCCGGTGTTAGAAGATATTGCGCGGCTACATCGGGATTGGTTTAAGTTCTCCGAGGCGATCGCAGTCTATCAAGGCCTTTTGGCTGGGGCGCGATCGCAAGCTGATCTCGCCTCTATGATCAAACCGACCAGTGGCAGGAAGCGATCGCCACCAAAGAGGCCCTGTTTACCGCCTATCTCGCCAAACCCCTCTTTGTTCAAAAACTCGCCCCCCTGCGCCTTTCCATTGCTCGGAACTATGCCGAACTCGGCGACGGGGAACAGGCCAGCGAATTTTATCAACAGGCCTTTACCCTCGCTTGGGCGGCGCAACAATACGCCTACGCCAGCGAGGCCCTGCAAACCCTGGCGGCCCTCTACACCGACTACGGCCAACTCCATGAAGCGATCGCCCTCTATCAAGAACAACTCAAAGCCGCCCAATACGCCTATGATCAATACACCATGATGCAAACCTACGACCGGATCGCCCAGTTATACCGGGAACTGGAAAACTACCCCCAAGCCTTAAGTGCGCTCCAAGCCGGGCTAGAGATTGCCAACCGTCTCGGTCATCGCGAAGCGTATTTTGAGGAACAATTGCAGCTCGTGGCCGGTGAACGCTTTTAGGGGAAGCCGATGAACTATCCTGTGCTCACTCAGATTCGTCATGTCACGGTCTATCCGGACTGTGCCCATGTGACGCGCCAAGGGGCGATCGCCCTCACCGGCACAGAGCGGATCTTAATCGTGCCGAATCTCCCCGCCCGCCTCGATCCGGACTCAATCACCGTGACGGGTCACGGCAGTGCCGAGGTATTGCTCTTGGGGGTCGAACTGCATCGGATCACCCCCTCGCCGCCAGATTCCGATGCCGCCGCCACCCTCACCGCCCAAATCCAGGCCCTCGAAG
>CAZCWE010000104.1:5067-11060 GCA_964502285.1 uncultured Spirulina sp.
ATTGCAACGGCGGTTTCTCCAAACCCTCAGCGAACAGAGTGCGGCAACCTTTGCCCAGGAGTTGGCCCAAGAGCAGGTGAGTTTGCTGAAAACGGAACGGGTGCTGACGTTTTTTCGGGAGCAGTATTTGGCGGGACAGATGGAGTTGACGCAGTTGGACGAGGGCGATCGCGCCCTGGACGAGCAACTCCACGACCTCCGCCAGCGCCTCCAACAGGTGCAAACCGCCCCCGCACCCGAATCCCTGCAACTGTGGCTCACCATCGACCCCTTCGGCAGTGGGGACTACCACCTTGAGGTGACCTATCGCATTGATCAAGTCGCCTGGCAGCCCTGCTACGACCTGCGCTGGGATAGCCGCAACCCCCATCTCAACCTCAGCTATTTAGCCAAAGTCCAACAAAATACCGGCGAACCCTGGCCCGATGTGGCCATGACCCTTTCCACGGCTCACCCCCACCCCGATGCTCAACTGCCCACCCTGGAGCCGTGGTATGTGGATTTGCCGTTGAATCCCTTTGTGAATTTGCGATCGGGGCGATCGCGCTACCAAGCCGCCACCCAAGAACTGAAGCCCGACCCCGCCGCTGAGGGAGCCACTGATTTTCCTGACCTCGACGATGCCAATGGGCCCACCAAGGTCACCCTGGGCATTCAAGGCACAGCCACGATCCCCAGCACCGGCCTCCCGGAAACCGTCACCATTCTCAACGCCGACCTAGATGTCACCTGGCATCTGATCGCCCTGCCGCCCCTCAGTGATCAGGCCTATATCGCCCTGACGGCAATCAACCCGCCCAACCATGTGCCCCTTTTGGCCGGTCGCGCCAATTTATTCCGGGATGCGATGTTTATCGGCACCATTGCGATCGCAGAAATTGCCCCAGGGGAGACCTTGCCGCTCCAGTTTGGCGTTGATTCGACGGTGGAGATTCAACGGATGTTGAGCGATCGCAAAGTGGACAAAAACCTGATGGGCAACCGGCGTCGCATCACCTACACCTACACCCTCACCCTCACCAACACCGCCCCCCACCCCCAACAGGTCTACCTCACCGACCAACTCCCCATCAGCCGCAACGACAAACTCAAAGTCCAACTCAACCGCGTCAAACCCAAGGTAGACCCCGACGAGGCGGGCTTTCTCACCTGGGAGTTGGAACTTCTTCCCACCACCCCCCAAGAAATCACCTATCAGTTTTCCGTGGAATATCCCCCCGATCTGACGATCACGGGCCTGGAGTCCTAACCCCCAGCAATCCCCACGGAGTGGAGGGCTGAGCAGAGTGGAGGGCTGAGCAGAGTGGAGGGCTGAGCGGAGTCGAAGCCCGGCCGCTTACCCTATTCCTAACGGAAGGCTTCGCCAACGACTCCGCTCAGGGTGCGCTGGTTGAATGTTCTAACCGAGTCTTTCCTTGCTCTAGCGATCATTAGGGTTAGCCGTGGCGTTGTTGATGCCACTGCCACGCATGGCGCACGATGGTTTCAAGGTCGCCGTAGCGGGGTTGCCAGTGGAGGGTGTCTTGGGCTTTGGCGCAACTGCCGACGAGGGAGGGTGGATCACCGGGGCGGCGTTCCTGTTCAATCACCTTGAACTCGCGGCCGGTGACGGTTTTGACGGTTTGGATTACCTCACGCACGGAGAAGCCGCTGCCGTTGCCCAGGTTGAAGACGTTGGTTTTGCCGCCGTTGAGGAGGTATTCGAGGCCGAGGACGTGGGCCGTGGCGAGGTCGGTGACGTGGATGTAGTCGCGGATGCAAGTGCCGTCACGGGTGGGGTAATCCGTGCCGAAGATGGAGATCGCGTCGCGGTTACCGAGGGCGGCATCGAGGGTGAGGGGGATCAGGTGGGTTTCGGGGTTGTGGTCTTCGCCGAGGCGGCCGTCGGGGTCGGCTCCGGCGGCGTTGAAGTAGCGGAAGCGGACGGAGCGGAAGTCGTAGGCGCGATCGTAGTCGTCGAGGATGGCTTCGACCATTAACTTGGTTTGGCCATAGGGGTTGATCGGGTGTTGGGGGTGGGTTTCGGGAATGGGGAGGATTTCGGGCACGCCGTAGGTGGCGCAGGTGGAGGAGAAGACGAAGGTCTGAATCCCGGCGGCCCGCATTGCGTCGAGGAGGGTGAGGGTTCCGAAGACGTTGTTTTGATAGTATTTGGCGGGGTCGGTGACGGATTCGCCCACATAGGCATAGGCGGCGAAGTGGATGACGGCGGCGATCGCATGATTTTGGAATAACTGATCGAGGCAGGCGCGATCGCAGGTATCCCCCACAATCAATTCGCACCCCAGCACGTTCTCGACAATATCCCGATGCCCATACACCAAATTATCCAAGACGATCACCCCATACCCTGCCCGTTGGAGTTCGAGAACGGCATGGGAGCCAATATAGCCCGCGCCTCCGGTGACCAATATCGTCGGTTTTGTCTGTGCCATAGCCTCAGTCTTCGTGTTGTATTGCTGGGAAACTGTTCCCAATTTAACGGATTCTGATCCGGACATTGGCGTTAATCCGCTTGGCGGCCTGGATTAGGATGGGGCAAGGATTAAGGCTGTGGGGGTTCCCGTTTGAGAACCTCGCGATAAATTTGAGTTTTGTAGCGATCGCCTAGCTCTTCAACTGCGGTGATCAGAACGTCATAACAGCCTGGTCCACCGATGTAGTCCCAAAACTCCGAACCCATTAAAATCACCGGATCATGGGACAAATCAAACCAGCGTTTGGGCATTGACCAAGCATAATCTTGTCGTTTCCCATAGGGGTTATAGGGTAAAGCAAAAAAAGCGGACGTAATCGGAGTTTGATCAATTGCGTAGAGCTTAAACAGTTTTTCCTTACTGACTTTAGTTTGATCACTATTGGGAAGGGGTGCTTTTAACTCAAACGCGACGATTTCTTGCCCCCGTCGCAGCCATAAATCACAGGTCACCTGAATCGGGATCATTTTGCCCCGACCCTTCAGAATAAATTGAAGCTCCTGTGACCAGTTGGGTTGGCGACTGTTTTGATTGGCTTTGGGGCGTTCTAGCTCATTCAGAATGGTGGTGATGCGGTTGAGTCGTTCCTGAGGAATATACCCTGCTAATCGATACTCCTGAATCACTTCATCCCAGCTATCTTCTGCGACAATCAAGGCTAATTTTTGCCAAACCTTACCAAAAGGAGTCACAAAACGACGCTCGAAATGAGAACTGATGAAAATCTCATCGGGGACAAGAGCCGCATACAGTGGTTTGTTCTGATGATGCTGGATTGCATCAAACGGATTTCGCGCCACATTTTGTAACACTCCTTCCATCATGTGCGTAATCACCGCTTGAATCTTGGCTTTGAGAGAATTGGAGTTTTTCATGGCTCCAAGCACTGGAGAATTGCTTGGGCAACTTGATAGACAACCGGAACAGAAACCGCATTACCAAACTGTTTTTTTGCGATCGCAGGATTGGGGTGAACTTGAAAATTCTCTGGAAACCCTTGGCATAGTAAATAGTCGTGGGGAGTGAGGCTCCGAAAGTGGCGATCGCGATAAATGTGTTCAATAAAATTCTGCTTAAATTGTTGCGGTTCACACTCCGGTAAGATTTTAGTCGCGACGAAATCCTTAGAGCCACGGGCGGTTAATGTACCAATGGCTTGGGCACGCGGGAGGAAAATTCGTGCCACGCCATCAATTCCGGTCGAGATGCGCGAATTGACAAAATCAAACCGATCCTGAACGGGGCGCAGAATTTTCTTGGTTACTAATTGCTCTAAATCGTGTTGAGTGACATCAGAGATTAAGGATTGAAAATGCTCCAATGCGAGGGGATTGCCATCTTTGGGTCCATATTTCTTTTTGCGGCGATTCTGGAGCAATGCTAAACAGATTGTTTTTTCCTTAGCCGTAGTTTCGATTAAATCCCAAGAGTGAATCGTTGTATGACCATCCCGCACATCACTAAACAGAAAAAAGTCGTTGAGTTGATCGGGAAACTGAAACCGTCCACGGGCTGCTGGGATGGTGTGACCAAATAAAATATGAGGATCAAATTTACGCTTAGGAGCAACATCGTGGGGCAAGTCGGGTAACACTTCGCATAGTCGTTGACTGGGTGCGCCTAAGCCTTGAAAATCAAACGCTGTAGCCTGGGGTTGATCGTGACGAATCCCCACTAAAAATAAGCGATCGCGATCCTGTGGCAAGCCAAAATCATAACTATTGAGTACCGTCCAATAGACCACATAACCACTGTTTCGCAAAGTATAGACAATGTAATCCAAACTGTGACGATGCCTCGGTTCCGTGAGTCCTTTAACATTCTCAAATAGAAAACTCCGGGGCTGACTTTGGGCCACTAAACGGCAGACATCAAACCACAACTGACCCCGTGGATCATCAAACCCCAAGGTTCGCCCCGCAATAGACCAGGCTTGACAGGGAACGCCTCCCACCAGCAAATCAATATCAGGCGGCAAGGTCTGAATTTGGGTAATATCGCCAAGACAAACTTCGTGATGATGGGCGGTGGCAAAATTCGCTGCGTAGGTTGCGATCGCATCTTTATCAATTTCGGCATAGCCCCAGCAGGTTCCCCCTAACGCTTCGAGCGGAATCCGAAAGCCACCAATCCCCGCAAATAAATCAATGAACTGAAACTTGAATTGGGTGCGGGACGGCGGCGGCGAGGGAGTAACTGGCGCGAATAAGTCCAGGGTGATTTGTCTGACCATTAGCCATACTGGGGCGCATTGAAGCTTATGGCGGCATTATACCGGGGATTTTCCGGTTACATTGCATCCAAGGCCGGCACAATCTCCGCTTCCACCAAGTCCCGCCCGATGATCACGAGGCGAGTTTGGTGGGGTTCTCCCTCTTGCCAGCGGCGATCGTAAAAGGAGTCGAAGCGATTGCCCACGCCCTGCACCACGAGGCGCATCGGTTTGTTGGGGACGGCGACGAAGCCCTTGATGCGGTAGATTTCGTGCTGTTGGACGAGGGTTTGGAGATGGTCGATCAGGGCGACGGGGTCGAGGGGGCGATCGCACACCCACTGCACCGAGTTAATCTCATCATCATGGTCGTGCTCTTCCTCGTGGTCATGGTGGCTCGGCCGTTGATCGAGGTGCTCTTCCACTGCCGCGTTAAAGCCCAGCAGTAGATTCGCGTCAATTTGACCGTGGCCGCAGGGGACAATCTTCACCCCCGTCGGGATTTGGGATTTTAGCCAGGCCTGGGTTTTCGTGGCGGTGGCGGCATCGACGCTGTCGGTTTTCGTCAGCAGCACCAGGTCAGCACAGGCCAGTTGATCCTCGAACAATTCTTCGATGGGGGTTTCGTGGTCAAGGTTGGGGTCGGCTTGGCGTTGGGCTTCGAGGGCATCGAGATCCCCCACCAATGTCCCGGCGGCGAGGGCATCACAATCGACGACGGTGATCACGCCGTCCACCGTGGCGGCGTTGCGGATTTCGTCCCAGCGGAAGGCTTGGATCAGGGGTTTGGGCAGGGCGAGGCCGGAGGTTTCCACGAGGATGCAGTCGAGGCGATCGCGCCGCTTCAAGAGTTCCTGCATCGTCGGGTAAAACTCCTCTTGCACCGTGCAGCACAGACAGCCGTTGGTCAGTTCGACGATATTGGCATCGGGGGCCTCGTCTTCGTCGCACACCTGACACGATCGCAGCAAATCCCCATCAATCCCCACCTCGCCAAATTCATTCACCAACACCGCAATGCGGCGGCCTTGATTGTTTTGGAGCAGATGGCGCACCAGGGTCGTCTTGCCCGCGCCGAGGAAACCAGTAATCACTGTGACAGGAATTTTATGCATCGTTTTGTTGAGGGGTATGGGGTATAAGGATAGTTGTGATTGTTTGTGACGCAATGTATAGCAGTAGTCACAAGGTTTAGGACATCTAAATATTGATTTTTGAATAACCGAGGGCTGAGGGTCGTCGTTCGCGCAGCGTCTCCGCAGGAGATAGCCCGGCCGCTTACCCTAATTCCTACGGAAGGCTTC
>CAZCWE010000105.1:0-2187 GCA_964502285.1 uncultured Spirulina sp.
TGATATAGATCAGGACATTCAATCAGCGCACCCTGAGCAAGCACCCCAGCGCACCCTGAGCGAAGTCGAAGGGTAAGCGGCCGGGCTTCGACAAGCTCAGCCCTCGGTTAACAGCCCTCGATTATTCAAAAATTAACGTTAGATGTCCTCAGCCACAACATCACTACGATCAGGGTCTAGAGTGAAAAAATGACATTGCTTTGAGCCACCGGATTATTCATCATGGAACAGCTTACCCTCACTCAACCCGACGACTGGCATCTACACCTGCGCGATGGGGCGGCGCTGCGTGCCGTGTTACCCGATACCGTCCGGCGGTTTGCGCGGGCGATCGTGATGCCCAACCTGAAGCCGCCCGTGCGCACCGTGGCCGAAGCGGCGGCCTATCGCGATCGCATCCTCGCCGCGATTCCCCCAGGGCAGAGCTTTGAACCCCTGATGACCCTCTATCTCACCGACCACACCACCCCGGCGGATATCAAAGCGGCGAAAGAGTCCCAATTTGTCAAAGCGGTGAAATATTACCCCGCCGGGGCGACGACGAATTCTGATTCTGGGGTGACAGATATCCGGAAGTGCGATCGCGTCTTGGCAACCATGGAAGCCGTCGATTTGCCGTTACTACTGCACGGGGAAGTCACCGATCCCGACGTGGATATTTTTGACCGCGAAAAAGTCTTTATTGATCACTATTTAATTCCCCTCAAATCCCGCTTTCCCAAACTCCGCATCGTCCTCGAACATATCACCACGGCTGATGCGGTGGAGTTTGTGCAAGGGAGCGATCGCATCGCCGCCACCATCACGCCCCAACATCTTTTGTTAAACCGTAATCGTATTTTTCAAGGGGGAATTTCGCCCCATTTTTACTGTCTCCCCATTTTGAAGCGCGAACCCCACCGCCAAGCCCTCCTTACGGCCGCAACCTCTGGCAATCCCAAGTTTTTCCTGGGTACAGACAGTGCGCCCCATGCGCGCGATCGCAAAGAAACCGCCTGCGGTTGCGCCGGGTGTTATTCGGCATTCCATGGCCTGGAACTCTACGCCGAAGCCTTTGACAGTGTGGGCGCGATCGCGCAACTCGAAGCCTTCGCCAGTTTCCACGGCCCCGACTTTTACCAACTGCCGCGCAATACCCAACAGATCACCCTCACGAAAACCCCCTGGCGCATCCCCGACGAATTGCCCTTTTTAGACAGCGGCTTAGTTCCCTTACGAGCAGGTGAAACCCTGCCCTGGCAACTGGTGTAACTCTCACCCCCTCACCACAATTGCGGATTGTGCAACGGCGCAACACAGTCAAGTTTGCCCTGGGGCAACGTTGCCGTTGGGGTGAGGGCGATCGCTTGCCAACCAAAGGGATATTGCAGCGGGTAGGGCGGTGGGTAGGGGGATGCGATCGCCGCCTCAAACCCAAACCGGCCGTAATAGTTCGGGTCACCATAGACAAACACAAGAGGAACCCCCAGCGTCTGCATTTGTTGTAGGCTGAATTTAACCAGTGTTGACCCAATATTTTGATTTTGGTGGTTCGATTTCACCGCCAGCGGGGCTAAGAGATACCCTAAAAAATCATTATTTCCGGTTAGTTTGACCGGACTTAAAGCAAGATGTCCCACGATAGTATCCTCAATCACTGCGACCCAAGATAGAGTCTGAGGTGTTGATGGTTCAGTGAGCAAACGCACCGCAAGATCGGCAATCAAAACACATTCTTCGGCGGGAAATGCATCAAGATGAATCTCACGAATCGCAGTGCAATCCTGTGCGATCGCGGTTTTAATTTGCATGGCGGGTGAATGAAGTCGGGGTTAGCAATCTAATTGTATAGCACTAACCAAAAAAGTTAGGACATCTAAAGTTGATTTTTGAAAATTGAGGGGCGTCGAAGCCCGGCGGCTTACCCTTCGACTCCGCTCAGGGTGCGCTGGGTGAATGTCCTAATGAACTTTTTCACTGCTATGTGGATCGCTCATTCCTCGCGGCTAGCGGGAAGGGGTTGGGCGTAGATGCCGATGTGGTTTGCGATCGTGCGTTCGTTCATGGGGATTTTGGCGTGGACGGGGGCGTTGAGGAGTTGGCCGCGGCAGTGATCGCAGCGTCTGTACTGGGAGCGGTAACGTTCTGGGCAAACGGACGCAGCACGTGCCACTGGGCCAGCGACGTGTCCTGGAACTCATCTAACAG
>CAZCWE010000105.1:2197-6559 GCA_964502285.1 uncultured Spirulina sp.
CGCCGCCATCGAGGGCGATCGCATCCGTCGCGCCCAATGCTTGCGCGAATTGTCCCGCTTCCGTCAACGTCAGACCCTCACTATAAAACGGCTGCTTGCCATCGACGATGATTAACCACAGCATTGTGCCGCTGGTGTTGGTGGCGGCAAGGGTGCGGGCGTAAGGTTTGCGGTTGGCGGAGCGATCGGGTAATGTGCCGTCAATCAAAATCCGGGGCAAACCTGCGAGGGCGAAGGCGGTATCGGGGGGGCAGGTGGTGTCGGGGGAAATTTGCATCCGTTGCTCGGTGCTGAAACAGACCGGATGCCAATCGGTGCGGGGCTTGGCGTAGGCCACACCGTCAGCGATCGTTTCTCCCAGCACATAGACGCGATCGCCCCCATGGGGGAAATAATCCCAGGGCGTATTTTCAATAAAAGGGTAGAAATAACTGCCGTTGACAGCAATTTGGGCGCGGGATTGCTTGAGAAATTCGGTCGTCGTGGCGGCACGGGTTTGGCCGGGATGGTCAGGATCGCCAGGGGACACCACGAGGCGCAGACCCGGCGCGGTGAGGTCGATGGTGAGGGTATGGATCACGAGGGGGCGCGGCTCGGTTTGGATTGTGCGATCGTACTGGATGCCCTGAAACAGGTCGCGCTGGAGAGCCGTGCGGGGGGGACGTTGGAGGACGGGAAGAGTATAGAGGATCAGGATGATCAGGAGGGCGATCGCACTCCCCACACTCAACCGTCGCCGCCATAATTTAAATAGAATCGTTCGTAACCCTGTCATGGTGATCTCCTCCACTTCCCCCAATTTACAAAATCGCTCCTTTCGTGGCCAAACTCTGATCGATGCCGATTTCCAAGGGGCGGATCTACGGGGGGCGGATTTTCGCGGCGCAATCCTCCGAGGGGCAAATTTTTGCGGGGCGCGTCTGGGGCGATCGCCCTGGCAATGGGCCCAACTTGTTGCTGCGATGCTCCTCACCCTGTGGCTCACGGTTCACACGCTGGCGGGGCTGATTTTCTCGGCCTTGGGGCAACCGATGCAGGGCACAACTGGGATTTTGGTGCTTGTGTTGCATGGGGTGAGTCTGGGGGCAGCCGGGGCGATCGCGCTGCCGCCTCGGTATCGCGTCGGGGTCGGCAGTGGCGGCGTGGGGATTTTGGTGGGCTTTTTCTATGGGGGGAGTTGGTTTGATCAGGCGTTGATGCCCGCGATCGTTGGGGCGGTGCTCGGTTTAATCGCGGCGGTGGGCTTCAGTCGGCGGTGGCGATCGGGGTTGGGGGCGGTGGTGTTACGGACGGCGATCGCGACCCTCTCCGGCGGGGCGGTGTTCCTCCTCTGGACAACCGCGATCGCCGGTCTCACCACAGGTCATCCTCTCGGCTGGGTCTTCACCGCCTTAACCCTGCTCTATTTCAGCATCACCTGGCAATGGACGGGACACATCGAAGCCGCGATCGCTCGCTACGGCGGCACATCCTTCCACGCTGCCGACCTCACTGGGGCGGATTTCACCGCTGTGCGCTGGGGATTCGTGAATATGGAGAGTGCGATCGCGCCGCCACCCACGCAGCCCTAACCGCATCAAACTCAGGTGTAATGAAGGCGAGTGTTCAACAATTGAGCTGTGCTGCCGTCGCAAGCCACAAGACGTTATGTGCCTAGATACAAAAAACCTCAGTACAGGACAAAAGTTGAAAGACTATCACTTGTGATGGAGTGGGAGCATCCTGCTCCCTATTTTTCTACAAAATCATCAGGATTTCAGCCCAAACCCGATTTTTTGTCTTGTACTGAGACAAAAAACATTTTTGATGATAACAAGATCCGTTGAAAGCTCCCTGTGAAAAATATTGAAATACAGTGCTTCTATTTTATCTTTGACACCCTTAGTCCTGATCAAAAAAGGGTGCATCCCAGTGATGCAATCCCTCACCCAACCCTCTCCCGCAGGCTACTGCTTATACACAAATCCATCTCAAGAGCCTACACCATCCTTCAATCCCCCCTAGCCCCCCTTTTCAAGGGTGGGAACTCGATCAAAGTCCCCCTTGAAAAGGGGGATTCAGGGGGATCGATCGCAACGTAGGCCAACATTTGAACGTTATGTATAAGCAGTAGCCCACAGGAGAGGGCTTTAAGCTCCCTTCTCCTGCGGGAGAAGCGATGCCCTGAGCTTGCCGAAGGGGGCTAGAGATGAGGGCACTAGTCTGAATCTGCATCAGTAGGATGCACCCTCAAAAAAGGCTTAATCCCATTATCCATAGCAACCCTATATGGCTCATGAACGGGCAGGGAACTTAAGCCCCTTATTGATGAAGAGATCAGATCTTCGATTGATTGAGGACTGCGATACTTAGATCTTTTTGGGATCGCCATAGCCATAAAACATTGACACCATGAAGCAGAATAGATAAGATATTCAGACCCGGTTTTTCTTGCCAAAAATGGCTTTCTCTTCGCATTCACTTCAATGCAAAATCAATCCATCACAAAAATGAAATGGTTCCAAAAAAGCTTGGACTATTTTGCCTTTCGAGATTATCAGTCTACCCACATCCTAGTTTGGATTACTCTAGGGATTTGTATCCTGCCCGTCGGCTTAGAACGTCTCGGTGCTGATTTTAGCTCTTCCGCCATCACCGCAGACTTTTTTGATACCCTACCCGATGAGAGCATCATTGATGCTGTTCATATTCATTTAGCGGGTAGTTTTGTCCATACCATTCTCGAATGGAGTGCATTTTGTGCAGGACTGTTCACCGCCATTCTTGCCTTTGTGTATTTTATTCTGAATCGTGATGTTGTCACTCCCATCATCGGCATTTCTCTGTTTTATGCGGGCTGTATGGATGCCTTTCATACCCTCGCTGCCGATCGCCTCATTGCGGGTGTTGCTGACTCTCAAGATTTGATTCCCTTTACGTGGGCGATTTGTCGGGTCTTTAGTGCGTTGATTCTGATTATTGGGGTCAGTGTCTTTTTGGGAACAAAGCGATCGCACCTTTACGGCAAACCTCAAGGGATTGCCCTCATTAGCCTGGTCTGTGGTGCGATCGCCTACGGCACAATCCTGGTCTGTGTGCGCACGGCCAACCTGCCCAACACCATGTACCCCGCCGCGCTGATCACCCGACCGTGGGACGTTGCGCCGCTGATCTTGTTTGCGATCGCAGGCCTGTTTCTCTTCCCCCGCTTCTATCACCGCTATCCCAGCTTTTTTTCACAATCTCTCATCATCAGCACCATCCCCCAAATTGCCACCCAGCTCCACATGGTGTTCGGTTCCACTCGCCTTTTTGACAGTGACTTTAACATCGCCCATTTTCTAAAAATCATTGCCTATTTAATTCCCTTCATTGGCCTTTGTTTAGCCTACGTAGAAATCAATACCGAAAAAGAAGTCGCCGAACAACAGCTTCGCCAGCGTCAAGCCCAACTTGAAACCACCCTACAGGATTTACAAAGCACCCAAGCCCAGCTAATTCAATCAGAAAAAATGTCCAGCCTAGGGCAGTTGGTGGGAGGAATTGCCCACGAAATCAATAACCCGGTGAATTTCATTTATGGCAACCTGATCCACGCTCAAGGGTATGTGAATGATTTAAAATCTGTCATCAATCTCTATCAACAGTATTATCCTGAACCTGATCCACTCCTTCAAGATGTGATTGACACGGTCGATTTACCGTTCATTGTCAGTGATTTTCCGGATTTATTGCAATCGATGCAAGTGGGGGCAAAGCGCATTCAAGACGTTGTTGATTCATTGCGAAATTTTTCTCGCCTCGATGAGTCGGATTTTAAAGAATGTGATATCCATGATGGCTTGGAAAGTACGCTGTTATTCCTCAAGAATCGCCTCAAACAGCAGCGCAATCACCCCGAAATTAGCATCGAGAAAGATTACGGAACCTTACCTTTAGTGGAATGTTATCCGAGCCATCTCAATCAGGTGTTTTTGAGTCTTTTAGAAAATGCGATCGATACCTTAGAATCGAAGGTAAAAGCCTCGGATTTTTCTGAGCCGCGTATCATTATCCAAACGCGATGTGAAGGCGATCGCTGCCTGATTTTGATTCGGGATAATGGGATGGGGATGTCTGAGGCGGTGATGAATAAAATTTTTGACCCGTTTTTTACCACCAAAGACGTGGGACAAGGCACTGGCCTCGGTCTAGCGGTGAGCTACAGCATCATCAACGACCAGCATCACGGCACATTGCGCTGTGTGTCGGAGGTCGGACAGGGCAGTGAGTTTCAGCTCTCGATTCCGCTGCGGTTGCCCCATCACTAGCCCCTGTAATGCTGATCTAGCGTGAGGCCATGACGATCGCAAGCGGATTAAACCTTTCTAAAGGGGTGCGATC
>CAZCWE010000105.1:6569-11048 GCA_964502285.1 uncultured Spirulina sp.
GGTAAGCTTATTGAGAGATATTCCTAGTTAAGGCCGCCTGAGTTGATAGAGACGAGGGGCACGGGTCATTCAACTAGGGTCAAGCTATCTTGACCCATTTTCCTATCGTTAAGGACGGACTAATTATGCTTTCCCAAAATCTGATTGATCACCTCAATCATCAAATTAATCTTGAAATCTATTCGTCCCATCTCTATCTCCAAATGAGTTCATGGTGTGTGCAAAAAAGTTTAGAGGGGTGTGCCTTATTTCTCAATCAACATGCTGATGAAGAAATGATGCATATGCGGCGCTTGTTGGGCTATCTCCACGAAACCGGAGCCTATGCCATCGTGGGGGGTATGGATGCACCGCCGACAGACTTTAATTCCTTGACGGAAGTGTTTGAAAAAATCTATGCCCACGAGCAGTTAATTACCACGAAAATTAGCCATCTGGTGCATATTGCCAACACAGAGCCGGACTATGCGACGCTACAGTTTTTACAGTGGTATGTGGCCGAGCAACATCAAGAAGAGTTTCTCTTTAAAAGTGTTCTCGACAAAATCAAATTAATCGGTACAGAGGGTCAAGGACTCTTTTTCATTGATGAAGAAATCCGCAAACTGGCCACCAATAAAGCCGCTAAGGAAACAGCCATGGCCGCTGCGGAGGCGCAGTAACCCTACGGCGGGTGAAAAACGGGACTGGCCGGATTTGAACCGGCGACCTAGCGCTTAGGAGGCGCTTGCTCTATCCAACTGAGCCACAGCCCCACAGTTTTGATCCAACGCATTGATGTGGCGTAGGGATGAAAAACACGACTATCTTATCCCACGAGCTGAAGGATCGCCTAGGGTTAGGGGTGAGGCCGGGGACAAAATTGGGGGCAAAATTCACTCAATGGTGCGATCGCCTCACGGGGATCGCACCATTGAGTGTGGAGCGGTGCTTGGTCTGTTGGAAGCGATCGCGCTATGGTGTCGCTCTCGTTACTGGGAGGGCGCGAGTATAGAATGGCTGTGGGACAGCATACGGGTCACGCGAAACCCTGGTGATGAAATGATGATGCAAAAGGAGACTCAGTCGGATTGGCCAATTCGGCTGTTATTGGGGGCCATTCTCTGGTTGATGCTGTTGGTGGTTTGGGTGAAGGGCTCCCTGGGGTGGGAGGTGCGATCGCTGAGTTTAATGATCCAAGCCTTCCATACGTTGATTATTTGTTTTAATACCCTGTTTAGTCTGCTGTCGATTGTCAATGCGGATCATCCCGATGGGCGGATGATCTACGGCCATGGTCAGCGGGAAACCTTGGCTACCTTTGCACTCATCGCCCTGCTGACGCTGATCACCGTCTTCTTTTTCTGGATGTTTGTGCCGCAACTGATGGCGATCGCTCAACGTCAACCCCTCCCCTTTGACCTCCAGATCGGCATTCCCCTCGTGCAACTGTTGGGGATGGTCAGTGCGATTCCCCTGGGCCTCGCCTGTTTCTGTGGCTACCAAGCCCGCCAACTTAATCACCCCATCCTCGCCTTTAATACCAAGCAGCTTTTTATTGAAACGGGGCTGTCGCTGCTGGTGATGGTGGGGCTGTGGGGGGTGTGGTTTGGGGAGCCGCTGCTGGATCTAATTGTGGCGTTGATTCTCTGGTTGGTGGCGTTGGATCGGGTTTGGCAGGTGATCGCCTGGCAATTTCCGTTGTTGAACAAACGGCGATCGCCCCGGATGTGCTGGCGGCGATCGCGCAGAATGTGGATGGGGTGAAGCGGTGCGATCGGGTGCGATCGCGGGGCATTGTCGGCCAGTTTGTCTATTTACAAATGCACCTGATCATTGACCACCGCTACGAACCCCTCACCCATGAAGTGGTGCGGGAACTCGAAGCGGAATTGCGCCGCCGTTATGGGGCGTTGCAGGTGACGTTTTATGTGGAGAGCGATCGGGAGTGAGACCCCAGTGACAAAATTGAGCAACATTGAGGGCTGAGCTTAAAATTGAGGGCTGAGCTGATTGAGGGCTGAGCGGAGTCGAAGCCCGGCCGCTTACCCTTCGACTCCGCTCAGGGTGCGCTCACTTGGTTGTTCTGATTGATCCAAGCTCCGCTTAGCCGTCGCTCTGGCGGAGGGTGTCGTATTTTTGTCGAATCGCTTGGATATCTTGCCACATCAACCATTTGGGCTTGCCCTTCTCCCGCGACGGGTTGCGCAATAGATACGCCGGATGGAACAACGCCATACAGTGGCGGCCATGCCAGTCCAACCATTGGCCGCGAATTTTGGTGATTGGTTTTTTCATGCCCGTTAATGCCTTCATCGCGGTCGCCCCGGCAAAGAGAATAATTTTCGGATCGACGAGGCGAATCTGTTCGAGGAGATAGGGGCGACAGGCATCCACTTCTGCGGGTAAGGGGGTGCGATTACCGGGGGGACGGCAGTTATGCACCACTCCCGCCAGGGTGACAAAATTCGCAGTCTCTGCCACATCGATGCAATACACAGGGGTGTCGCTGGCCTGGGGGGTGAGGAGTTCTTTTTTGACTGGGGCCCAGTCAGTGGGTTGGCCGAGGTAGTCGAGAAAATCGCCTTCGGGGCGATCGCACCCTCTCCCGGCCAAGACGGGGCGACGTTGGGGCAGGCCCGTGGCGACGCGATCGCCCGCCGTCAACTCATCGACTGGAATCCAGCCCCGCCGTGTCAACACCGGATGATCTCCCGTTGCCGTATAGCCGTGGGGTTGATCCACAAAACTGACCCGATACAACCACCGCCCCGCCAAGGGGGAGGTATACCAATGCGTCACGGAACGCCACACCAATTGCCGCTGATCATCCACACTCAACACCCGCCCCGCCCAGCGGGTTTCCACAATCCAGCGCAGGGGTCGATAGCCCAATTCCGTGGCGATCAGGGTGTCCCCGGTGAGGCATTTCACCACGTTGGCAATGTAGACATCCTCTTGGGTGTTGAGATTGACCGAGGCGAGAATTTGCTCTAACAACTGACCGGAACGACCGACGAAGGGCTGGCCGGTTTCGTCTTCCTGTTGGCCCGGGCCTTCACCGACGATCAAAATATCGGCCTTGGGGTTGCCGCGACTGACCACCACATGGGTGCGATGGGTACTCAGGCCGCAGCGATCGCAACTGTGGCAATGGGTCGCCAATTGCGCCAAATCATCGTAGGTTCCGGGGGGAATGGGTAGATCCGCCCGCGTCGGGATCAGCTCAAAGGGTACTGCTGGGATCGGTTCAGCGGCAGGGGTGGGGTCGGAGGCTCCAAATAAACTCAGTTGCTCTTCTTGGGTCATCGGCTCACGGCGATAGCTCGGCTGTTGGCCATGATATAGCAATCGTTTCCCCAGCCTGCGATCGCGCCCCATCTCCGCCACTGAATTAGTAAATCTGTGCTACTTTTAAGCGTGAGTGCCCCGACCCTTTTCAGACCCCCTCCGGCATGAAACGCCCCCCTCGTCCCTCCCGTCCCCGTCGGTCATCGCGTCGTTGGTCTGCGACCCGTGACCCCCTCGATTGGCACATCGCCATGGGAACCCTCACGGTGATTATGCTGCTCTGTGTGATTGCCTCGCCCCCGGTGCGGATGCTGCTGCTGGCGTTGCCCGGTTCCCTCAATCAACTGCTCACCACCACCAAACCCCTGCCTCCCATTACAGAAGACTTGTTTGCTTCGATAGACGCGGTGGGAGTGCTGGCCATTGGCCATGCGGAAGGCAATTTAACCGTGTCGGGCGATCGCACCTCCCTCTATTGGGGGCATACCGATCCGGGGAATTTTCGCCGGAACCAAGGCTGGTGTTCCGACCAAGGGCGCGGCGGCGGCAATGCCAACCGTGCCGACCAAAAATGCCTAGAACGGGTGCATCAACGGCTGCCGAAATTGGTGGCGGATCTGAAAAACGCCGGTCTCGATCCGGGCATTCAGGTTGAAGTGTTTATTAATGCGGTGGATCTCTATAATCAAGCCAGCCCCTGGGTTTCGGTGCAGTTTCCCGCCAAATATGCCGCCGCTCGCTCCCAAGGAAAAACCGGAGAAGACGCGATCGTTTGGGCGCGGGGGGAGGCCTTTCGGCGGCGCGATCGCATCGATGCCAGTGGGTTAATCGGCATTTGTCGCCGCGAAAACCGCCCCGTCAGCGATTGGGACTGTGTCGCCCAGGATCAACGCCGTCGCGCCCAAGCCATTCATCGCGTCCTTGAGCATCACAACATTCCCCACGGCAATTAACCGCCCGTTTTGGTTGATCGCGCAGCACGACGGCTGAGAAACGCCCCCCAATGTCCCAGAAGAAACCCCACTGACTGGGTCGGTCAGTGGGGATCGTTCTCTCAAGGAGGACAAATCAAACGTTTGTGTATAGCTCTCGGATTAGGCTTGGGTTTTTTCCACCTCCGCCACCATCAACATCGTTTTCAGCACAGAATCCGGGTTCAAGCTGATCGAGTCGATGCCGAGTTCCACCAAGAATTGGGCGAATTCGGGG
>CAZCWE010000106.1:0-8962 GCA_964502285.1 uncultured Spirulina sp.
GGGGATCGGCGAGAGTGTGAGAACTTGGGTAGCAGTTTGTGTATAAGCGGTAGCGCCCCCAGGGAGGTTTCATTTTGCCAGAGAAAAAAGGAGAACCCAGTAGATAGCACTAGTCGAAAAGGTTAGGACATCTAAATATTGATTTTTGAATAACCGAGGCTTGAGCTTGCCTGCACTGAGCTTGCCGAAGTTCCGAAACCCGGCGGCTTACCCTTCGACGACCCTCAGGGTGCGCTGAATTGAATGTCCTAACAAACTTGTCCACTGCTATATGGAATCCCTCACCCAAGCCTCTCCCACAATGCTACTGCTTATACATCAATCAATCTCAAGTTCCAGAACTATCGTGATCCCCCCTGGCCCCCCTAAAAAGTCCCCCTTAAAAAGGGGGATGTAGGGGGATCGATCGCAAGTTAGGTCAGTATTTGGGGGTTGTAGATCAGCAGTAGCTCCCGTGGGAGAGGGTTGGGTGAGGGCATCGGATGCACCCAAGCAAATCCCCACGATCTCGCAATCGTGGGGATAGTGTCTGTATTCATCGAAACTGAGCAGGGAAGAAATTCGCCTTTAGAGTGAAAGGATGGTGGTTTATTGTTTGTTGCGACGCTTCATCAACGCTGCGCCACCGAGAGCGATCGCGCCCCCCACCATCGAGAACGGTTCCGGGGTATTTGCCGTCGGCTTCGCAGCGGTTCCCATCACTTTCCAGTCCGGGCCGTTGTAGCTCTTGCCTCGGCTGATCACCCGTAAGCCGTAAATTGCGCTATCAGTAACCCCAAAATCCGCTAAGCTCACGCCGATCGATGCGACAGATTGAGCACCCCCAATTTCCATCGTATTGAGTTTAAAGCCGGCATCGCCCCAGCCGCCTTTGTTGGATTTGCCCAGCGCCAACAAGTTACCCACTAGGTTACCCCCAGCATCGATCGCTTGCACATCAAGAGCGCTGTTTTTGCCCCGTTCCCAAATCAAAATATCTTGCACGCCCTTGTCAAAGAACAGGTCAATGGCGAAGTTCCCACGATCTTCGGTGTCGATAATGCTGCTGAGGTTTTTGTTTCCTAAGGCTTGGGCAATGTCGCTATTGCTTGCACGTTCTGACTTTAGACCCACCGTCGCCAAATCTCCCATGTCGGCACTCGCTGCTCCAGTGTTCCCCCCAGTCCAGAGGTCATTGCTGACGATGTTGGCGCGATTCACTAAGCTAAAATCGCTGTAGGTTTGGCCGCCGTAGCTGACCGAATCTAACATTAAGTCGCCTTTCCACTCATTGCTGCCACTGTGGGACGCTGTGTAGTTAGAGGTGAAAGTGAAGGCTTGGGCGGCGTTGGCTCCGAAGGCGATCGCAGCTCCGGCTAATAATACGGCTAAACTTCCATTTTTAAAGACGTTCATGTGCTCTGTGCTCCGGTTATACAAAAAATATATTGCGAGATTGATAGCTAGACAGTGAAGCGATGAATCTGACACCTTCAGACTATCCTGCTATGGCAGATGTGGTATGGACGTGATCATTATCTTCACTAAAAATTGACAGAGAAAAGCGCGTTCTTGAAGGCGAAGTAAAGCGAAAACCCATTGATTTGCATGACTTCAGTATTATCTCGGATTAAATGAACTTTAATCGGAATAGAGAAAAAAGACTACGTGATTTCACTGACTCGGTTTGAATGGCTAGGTTATGGAGCATCCTGCTAACGATTGGAGAGAGGGAACAGGGGCGCGATCGCTCACCCGATTACTCTCGATCAATAGTGGATCAAAAATCCGAAACCGCCCTCATCAGGCAGGAGCAGCGTGGGTTAGCGATCGCGCAATGTGCCCAACTGATCCGGCGCAAACACGCCATGCTCGGTAATAATCCCTGCAATCAACCGAGCCGGAGTCACATCAAAGGCCGGGTTATAAAATTCCGCCCCCTCCGGACAGAGGCGCGTTTCCCCCACTTGGTAAATTTCGCTCGGATCGCGCTCTTCGATGGGAATTTCTGCCCCCGTGGCCAGTTTGAAATCAATCGTAGACAGGGGCGCGGCCACGTAGAACGGCACACCATGGGCCTGGGCAATCACCGCGAGGCCGTAGGTGCCGATCTTGTTCGCTGCGTCGCCGTTGGCGGTGATGCGATCGGCTCCGACAACGACGAGATCAATCATGCCCCGCTGCATACAGTGGGCGGCCATGTTGTCGGTAATTACGGTGACGGGGATGCCGACTTGGACACATTCCCAGGCGGTGAGCTTTGCTCCTTGGAGGCGGGGACGGGTTTCATCGGCAAAAACACGCGCTAAACGGTTTTCGCGCCAAGCCGAACGGATCACGCCGACGGCGGTTCCGTAGCCAGCGGTGGCGAGGCCGCCCGCGTTGCAGTGGGTGAGGAGGGTGAGTTTTTCGGGGCTGGCGGGGAGGATGCTGAGGGCGTGATCGCCGATGCTGTGGCAGCGGTTGAGGTCGTCGGCTTGGATGGCTTGGGCGGTGCTGAGGAGGGTGGCGCGGATTGTGTCGGGGTCGCCGTCGGTGGTTTGGGCGGTTTTCAGTTGCCGGTCGATGGCCCAAAAGAGGTTAACGGCGGTGGGGCGGGTTTGGCGGAGGGTCTGGGCGATCGCCTCCAAATACTCTAAAAATTCCCCGCGATCGGAGCCGGTATATTCCCGTGCGCCGAGGTACATTCCATAGGCTGCGGCCACGCCGATCGCAGGTGCGCCCCGGACGATCATGGTTTTAATCGCGATCGCCATGGCATCGCTGCTGGTGATCTCAACGGTGGTGAGAAGTTCCGGGAGGCGGGTTTGGTCGATGAGGAGGACGCGATCGCCCTCCCATTGCACAGGGTAAAATTCCGGCATCATGGGGACAGAATAGAGGCTAAAGTATTCAGAGTACAGGAATTGTTCCGCAGAATACCCCGCCGCTCATCATCTATTCTCGATACGCCACATTGTTGATACGCCACAGAATGCTCGGAAAAAAAGTTTGGTTTTGCCTGTTGGGGCTGATGCTTGCGGGGTGTCAGAGCTATCCGCGATCGCTCAAACTCCCCTACGATGCGGGTGGTCGTGGCGTCAACACCCCCGCCTCGGAACTCTCGCCCCAAATGGTGGGGGATTATCTGATTCTCGTCTCCGATCGCAAAGGCTCCCAAGATGTCTTTCTCTTCGACATGGCCCAGCGTCAACTGATTGATCTGCCTGGGTTAAACTCCCTCGATGCCAGCGTCAACGACCCCACCATTTCCGAAGACGGCCGCTACATTGCCTACACTGGCAGCCGTTTAGGGTTAGCAGATATCTACCTTTACGATCGCGACACCGGCCTGACCCAAAACCTCACCGAAGACCTCCAAGCCGAAGTCCGCCGCCCCGTAATTAGCGCCAACGGGGAAGCGATCGCCTTTGAAGCCAACGAAGAAGGACGCTGGAATATTATGGTCTACGACCGTCAGGGCAATGCGTTGGATTAGGCATTGGGGCGGGATGGTCGCCCTGGGCTGGCTCTGTGGTGGTTGCGCTCTGTTCATTCAGCCGCAAATTCCCACGGGGGGATTGAATAGTGATCGCCCCGAAGAAGGGCCGAGCTATAGTGGCGATGGGCGATATTTGGCCTTTAGCAGCGATCGCAACGGTCGCCGCGATCTGTTTCTCTACGATCTACAAACGCGGCAGCTTGTGCCATTGCCAAATTTGAACCGCCGCGACTCCAGCCAAGACCAGCCCGCCCTCAGTGCCGACGGGCGTTATCTGGCCTATGTATCCACTGAACGAGGCCGCTCTGATGTATTAGTGTACGATCGCCAAACGGAGCGATCGCAACTCCTCACCGCCAACCTACGCGGCACGGTGAAGAATCCCACAATTAGCGGCGACGGCTCCCAAGTGGCCTTTCAAACCAATCAACTGGGGCAATGGGATCTTGCGATCGTTGAGCGGAATAATTTGCCCTAGGGACAGAATTTCAGCCCACCCTTGATCCCGTCAACCTTTAAAATAGGCCGTGACTTTGTTAAAGAAATGTAACAACCATGCCCCACACCATTGTCACCGAAGTTTGTGAAGGTGTTGCCGATTGCGTCGCCGCCTGTCCGGTCGCCTGCATCCATCCCGGCCCCGGCAAAAACAGCAAAGGCACAGACTGGTTTTGGATCGACTTTCAAACCTGCATTGACTGCGCGATTTGCTTGCAAGTGTGTCCCGTCGAGGGTGCGATTCTTCCCGAAGAACGCGCCGACCTTCAGAAAACTCCTTAATTCGGCACGCGATCGCGCCATTAACAATAAATCCCTTGCTGTGCTGACAACGATGGGGGCGCAAGCATGAGCGAATGATAACGACATCGTTGAGATCATAAGATCACAATTTAGAGGGGTTATGTTTCGGCATGACCCTATTGGGTTGCCATCTTGACGGCTCAAGCGTGTTCTTGTCGGGCTGTCGTGACCGCTTTCAACTTTCTGGGCTATTTCAATCGCAATCTGTACCATCCAGGAGACAGAAACTCTACGGTTAGATGTGCTAAAAATTGAGAGCGATCGCCCATATCTTCATCCTAAAATGCAACAAATTTACTTGAGTTTTTCAATTCTCACCGCATGAAACTCAATCATAACTATCAAGCTTAGTTTATGAAGTTTTTTTGAGCCAATCGAGAGAAATAAATGAGATCCGTTATTCTTGATATACACTTCAGGCTGCACGCATCAAAAAATCGCTTCATTGCCAAGCAACCCCACAACTACCAACGCTCTCCATCCAGATCAGAAATAACAGCATAGCTTTTCTTTCAGCCCAAGTCATCATCACACCTTATCCTTAGCGTTAAGGCATTCTCGCCATGTTAGACCATCTCAAACTGCAACAAAAAATTTTTCTAGGCTATTCTCTCCCGATTATTGCCCTCTTAGGGGCAACAATTTGGGGGGCAATTAGCACCCAAAATATCGTTAAACAATTTCAGCAAATTAGTGTAATCTCAGAGCTAACAGATAAAACTCACCACCTCCAGCTTGCCCACTTGCAAATGTCAAATGGTGTGCGGGGCTATTTAATTCAACCCAAACAAATCTTCTTGGACGCAGATACTGCCGGAGAAGAATTTTTACAAGAAACAATTAATGCACTCCAAGAAGAACGATTTCAAATAGATCACCTCAGTCAACACTTACCCCCGGATCAGCTTCAAGAGATGGCTGTATTCATCGAACAGTTAGACCGTCTCATCCTGCTCATTTCAGCCTATGACACCACGAGTAATCAGTTTGTGAGCTTAAGCCAAAACGGTCAACGAGAACAAGCCAATCAACTGTTTGATCAACAAAGTGGTGAAGAAATTAATCAAGAGTTTAGCTTGCTCAATGATCAGCTACATAAAATCTATGAATCTCTAGTCATGCAAGATACCGGCAATGTTGAGCAATTATTGAACCAATTACTGTATGGGCTGATTGTATTAGCTATTGGCATGGGAGGATTATCGGCCTTAGTACTCTGGTGGATTGGTTCACGCTTGACCCAAACCCTCAATACAACCGTGGAGCAAATCACAAGTTCAACCCATGAAATCATGGCCACCGTTGAACAACAAACCAGCACCACCGCCAAACAAGCTTCCTCCGTTCATCAGACCACCACCACCATCGAAGAGTTAGAGCGATCTGCCCAGCTTTCCGCTGAACAAGCTCACAAAGCGAGTCAGTCTGCAACCCAGGCCCTCACCTTAGCCAATCGTGGCAATCAATCGGTGGAAGAAACCCTCACGGGGATGGAAATTCTACAAACCAAAGTAGAAGCGATCGCAGCAAAAACCCTCCGCCTCAGTGAGCAAAATCAACAGATTGGCACTATTTCTAAAGTGGTGAGCACCCTATCCAATCAAACCAATATGCTGGCCTTGAATGCTGCCGTAGAAGCTGTGCGGGCCGGAGAATATGGGAAAGGATTTTCCGTAGTAGCGAGTGAAATTCGGAAGTTAGCCGATGAAAGTCAAAAATCAGCCGAACAGATTAATCATCTTGTCTCCGAGATTCAAGCCACGGTGAATTCCACGGTTTCCGCAACCCAAGAAGGAACTGTTACAGTCACCAATGGTATGGAGTTGGCAAAAGGCACGGCTCAAGTTTTTTCTGGGGTTCAAGATGCGGTGAACGATGTGGTGATGAATAATCAACAAATCACCCTCAATGTTCAACAGCAGGTTCAAGCGGTGCGACAAATTGTCGAAGCAATGGATTCCTTGAACCAAGGCGCACAGGAAACCACCCAGGGGACTCGCCAAACTCAACATGAAATCCAAAAATTAGACCAATCGGCTCAAGCTCTCAAGGCATTAGTGTAGTTTTTTCGTAACTCATAACAGTAGCTAATTCCCTTGATCAAGATAGCTACAGCATCCCAAGGTGTTTATCCTTAACTATTAATCGATAGCCATTCTAAATTATTTGAGGAGAGATGCTTTCAACTCAAATTTTTACCATTCAGCAGCCTAGGTTTGAACAACAACGGCGGTCTTAACCTGTACAATTCCTGATTGAAGGTAACATCTGCTTGTCTTCTTGAATGTTCTCTCTCTGTTCCCGTGAAACTTAACCCGATCGCTCAATATCCCCAACCGTCCCCTGCCCCCGAAACTCGCTGGGAGTGGTACAGCTTCCAGATCGGGTTGTTGGGGTTTTTCCTGTTTCCGAGTCCGTTTTTTCTCTTTGTGGCGGCGGCACTGTTGGGGACGGCAAAGCGAGAGTGGGAGCAGTGGCGATCGCGCCCCATCAACCAAGCCCTGGGGATTCTCTTCGTGCTGCAACTGGTGAGCGTTGCCTATTGCGATCGCCCCCTCGATGCCCTCTTGGGGATGGGGAATTACGGCCCCTTTTACCTCTTTTTTGCCGTCATTCCCTCCCTCGTGCGCACCCCCACCCAACTCCAGCGAATCGCCTTCTTGCTGGTGCTTGGCTCCGTCCCCCACATCATCCTCGGTTGGGGGCAAATGCTCTGGGATTGGCAAACCCCGGACTGGTGGTCGGGGATGTTCGGCTGGTCGATTTTGCCCGGCGGCTCCCCCTGGTTGCGGATGTCCTCTGGCTTTTTCTACGCCAATAATTACGCGTTTTATCTGGCGATCATCCTCTGTTTTTCCCTCGGCCTCTGGCTTGTCGCCTGGCGCAACTGGCGCAGCACCGGGCAGAACAGCACGCTGATCCGCCTCGTGGGGTTGAGCAGCATTATTTTGGGCAATACCTCCACCCTCTGGATGACCCAATCTCGCAATGGCTGGATGTTGGCGGTGTTGGCGGGGTTAGCGATCGCTCTCTATGCGCGGTGGTGGTGGCTGCTCTGTTTTGCGGGGGGATTGGGAGGATCGGTGCTGTGGGCGGCATTTTTTCCGGCTCAGGGTGGGGCAGCCCTGCGGGAAATTATTCCCTTTGCCCTTTGGGGACGGTTATCCGGGGATATGTACCCGATTCCCGATGCTCTGTCTCGTTCTAGCGTCTGGCAATTCGCCCTCGATCGCATCCACGATCGCCCGCTGTGGGGCTGGGGGATTCGCAGCTTTGAACGCCTCTACGAACCGGCGATGGGGGTCTGGGTGGCCCATCCCCACAATATTTTTCTGCTCTGGGGGGTGGAATGGGGGATGCCCTTGGCTCTGTTTTTTGTGCTCTGGGTGGGGTGGGTCTGTGGCCAGGCGATGCGGCGGATCTGGGGGTCAGGCCTGACGAGCGATCGCACCCATTCCATTCTGTTTGCCCTGGGGTTAGCCTGGGGTCTGTGCATTCTCTACAACTGTTTTGATGTGTCCATTTTTGATTTTCGCAGTAATTTTTTAGGGTGGTTGTTGCTCACCCTCGTGGCCGGCCTGGGTCGCCCTCCAGTGGCTCCAGTCGGGCCAGACGACCCCTAAGCCGGAATCGTATCGGCATCATCGCCATCGGTGTCTAACTCTGGGTCTGCATCGGGAATGAGCGTTTCATCCTCATGGCCTGCCGGGGGACTGTAGGCGCTGAGGGATTCGTGGATGCGATCGCCGTACAGTTCCAACTCTGGACTGTCGGGATCAATCACCGTGGCATCATCACTATTGCCCAAGGGGATTTCCCCCTCTGGCATCATCAGGGTATTCGCGTCCGGGGCAGCGGCCAAATTGGCAATATGGTCACTGTCCCATTCATCCGGGAGGATCGGTCGCCCTTCGGCAACTTCAATAGACCCGGTGGTGAGGGGGGTTTCCTGTGTTGGATCAGCGGCTGGCATCATTGCCCCCGATGCCTGAACCGCTTCCCCTGCCGCCACCCATTGCTGCTGTTCCGGGTTAAGGCTGACATTCACAAAACAGGCATCGGTGAGGGTGGCTTGGCGGAGGACTGTGTTGGTGAGGTTCGCACCGGTCAGGTTCGCCCCTTGGAGGTTGGCGCGGTAAAGGGTGGCGTGGCTGAGGTTCGCGCCGGTCAGGTTTGCGCCTTGGAGGTTGGCTTGGCTGAGGTCGCTGGCGGCGAGGTTGGCATAGCTGAGGTCGGTGGATTGCAGGTCAGCCCGGTTGAGATCGACCCCTTGTAAATGCACGCCCCGGAGACGGGCGCGGGGGAGATGCACCTGGGGGAGGACGGGGCCGATGTGGGTTTGAATGCCGTCGGGATTGAGGAGGGCAAGGCGATGGAGGAGATGGGCAAAGCGATCGCCCTCGCCATGATCCGGATCGCCGCCGGGATAGCAGGGGCTGCCGAGGCGTTGATTGAGCAAACAGAGCAGCACGAGGGAATTGATCCCGACGATCGCTTCGATTTGTTCGGCATGGTGGGGATTGCCGCGATCGCGCAACTCCCGATAGGTGCGGTGGGTTAACCCCTCGTCGCGCCAGCGACTGCGGAGATAGGTGCGATAGAACGCATCAATCACACTGAGCAGATCCGGGAGTTGAGCGGCGGGAAATTGTTCTAGGGTCAAGTTCCACAGGGGGCGCGGGATGATTTGAGCCCCGAAAA
>CAZCWE010000106.1:8972-11041 GCA_964502285.1 uncultured Spirulina sp.
CACCGCTGAGCGATACGCAGATTGAAGGGTTGTTGGCGGAACTAAGCTGATTTTTGTTCGTGATCTCCGCGCCCTCGACCACAGGGGGCGCGGAATGATTTGAGCCCCGAAAATCGGGTAGAGATGGGCGGCGATCGCTGCCACGTCGGGCAGGTGTGTTCCGTGGGGGGCGTAGGGGGCAAGGATGCGATCGCTAATCTGACGCAGGTGCTCGATCAGCGGGTCTGTCATCAACACCGGCACAAAGTAGGGATGGGACACCGTTAACGGGGAACCCTGCCGAAACAGCAACGCCGACAGGGGCAGATCCACCGTCACGGCTGTGCCCTGCCAAGTGGCGAGTAGGGCCTGACGCAGGGGAGCCGGATCGTAGGCCACGCTGGTGAGGAGATGGGTGGCGATTTCCTTTTCCACGAGCGATCGCGACAACAGGAACCAACGCCGCTCCAGATATTTCTCCCGGTGGAGCCGCCCCAAAAGATAAAGCGACAGCGGCCACAACGCCCAGGGCAGCAGGTGCTGTTTCGCCTTCCGAAAACAGCCCACCCCTTTAAGCAGCGAAAAATACTCATGGGAATTGGCCTTATTCGTGAGCATCGACCAGCGTTTAAACCACAGTTGCAACCGTTCGCGGTCGAGGGGTTGTACCGTGGCGAGATGGTAGGCGATCGCACTGTGCCAACTGGGGGGGAATGTGTCCGGGCGCGTGGTGAGAATAAACTTATGGCGATAGGCGGTCTGGTGGTGGAACTGCTCCAACTGACAGAGAAACACCGCCACCGTATCAAAGGCATCGGGCGATCGCCGCAACTGATCCAACCCATCCAGGATCACCACACAATCACGCTCTGTCCAGGGCACATCGCCCAACACCGAGGCTAGGGTCGCTTCAAAATTCGCCCCCAACTGCACCGCATCAAGACTAATCCACAGGGGCAGAGCCATTTCATTTTCCAAATCCAGCGCCAACTGCACGACCCACTGCCGCACCGTCTGGCTTTTGCCGCTTCCCATCGGCCCAGTCACCACCGTGATCGGGTTCGTGTGGGGGCGTTCTTGGTGCAACCATTGGCTCAACGCGAGGATCTCCCCCCCATCGGGTTGGACGCGGAGCGGAATGCACAGATCGCCACTGGCAAAGGGTTCATCAAACAGGGGGACGCTTTGCTGCTGGAGAAAGTGGGCGCGGAGTTGTTCCGTGGCGATGCGGCTGGGGGTGAGGGCGGCGGGATAAAACCGCTGCTGGATCGGGGTGAGGGGTTCGGGGTGTTCAAGGACTCGCGCCATCACATGACCGGGAAGAGCGGCGATGATCCGATGGGCCAGCAGCCGGGCTTCGGATTCGCTCACCCCACTGGCTCCGAGCCAGGTGATGGCGATGGTTTGCAGTTGTTGGATGTAGGGGGATTCGTCCCACTGGATCAGAATTTGGACGGCTTCGCGATCGCCTAGGTTGTGGGTTTTGAGGGCCGCTAGATAGGTGTGCAGCGTGACATCGCTGAGGGGGATCGGTTGGGCATGATCGGTGGGGAGATCGGCCCGATAGAGCCAGGGGCGATCGCGCTTGGTTTCTTGGTCGAGGAATTGTCGCCAACTGTCGAGATAGGCGATCTGCACCCCCAGGCTAATCACAGCGGTGCGATCGCACTGTCGCTCATGCACCGGCCAGGCACACAAAAGGGTCATCGTTAATTCCGCCAGGGCGGCGAGGTGCGATCGCAACGTGCCCAAGGGCCATTGCAACACCTCTGCTACGGGGGTTAAATCCCCCAAACCCAGTTGTTGGTGCTGCATCGCCTGAATCACACGATGGCTCACCCCCTCCACAACGCGGCCAGGGTGTTGGAGAGCAGCAAGGGGAACCTGATGTTCAGCGAGCCACTGATACAGAGAAAAGCTCATAACCAAAAGTTTCAGCGGGTAGAGGGCAATACGATCCCTTTTCTGTCCTGCCGGGAGACTTTCCGTGCAAAGCGATCTCCACTTTAACGCTGATGGGGGAGAGATTCACCAGGTTGACATCCTCCCCAGCCGAAAGGCGTGGGGATTCCCAGTCTAGCGAGCCAAAT
>CAZCWE010000107.1:0-6563 GCA_964502285.1 uncultured Spirulina sp.
TCCGGTAGAACATTCTCGCTCCCCCGCAATGCACAATGCTGCGATCGCCGCCCTGGGTCAAAACCTCGTCTATCTGCCCCTACCCATCGCCCCGGACACCCTCGCCACCGCCCTCCAAGGTCTAGCTGCGATCGGCGTGCTTGGCTTCAGCGTTACCCTGCCTCACAAACAAGCGATCATGCCCCTCCTGGCCACCATCACCCCCGTCGCCCAACAGATCGGCGCGGTGAATACCGTCTGGCGCGAGGCTGGAGCCTGGCACGGCACAAACACCGATGCGGCGGGGTTTATCGCCCCCTTGCGGGCTTTGGATCAAGATTGGTCATCGGTCACCCCGGTGATTCTCGGTAATGGTGGAGCCTGTCGCGCCGTGGTAGCCGGCTGTGCGGAGTTGGGGTGTCCGGCGATTCATGTGGTGGGGCGCGATCCTGAAAAGGTGGCGGCGTTCCATGCCAGTTGGCAACTCACCCCCATTGCAGATCAATTGCAGGTCTACACCTGGGACGCATTGCCCACCTTAATCCCCACGACAACGTTGCTGATTAACACTACCCCCGTCGGCATGGAACCCGACCCCGACCGATCGCCCCTTGCGCCTGAATTGATCGCCCAATTGCCAGGGGGTGCGATCGCCTACGACCTAATCTATACCCCCCGCCCCACCCGCTTCCTCAAACTCGCCCAAACCCACGGCGCAACGATCATCGACGGCACTGAAATGCTCGTCCAACAGGGTGCGATCGCCCTCCAAAAATGGCTCGGTCAACCCGTCCCCGTGGACGTGATGCGATCGGCACTCTTGCAATCCCTCATTTAAGCGGCACAGGGCCACCCCAAGCTATCCCCCACCCGACTACCCCCTTAGGAGACCCGTTCATGGTTGTGCAAGCCGCATGGCTCAAATATCAACTGCTCACCACCCTGCAACAATTCGGCCTACGCCAAAAGAGCCAACTCAAACAACAGCTCATCCAAACCGGACGCACCCGCTGGCTGGATATTGGCGGGACAACGGACTCCTTCGCAGAAGGGTTTCTCTGTCTGAATATGTTCCCGGCTGAGACAATTCCCGCTGAATTTGCTGAACAGTATTATTACGCAGATTTAGATCATTTAGACAGCCTCAATCCTGATGATTTTGGGCAATTTGATCTCGTGCGGATGCAGCATGTATTTGAACATTTCAGCGTTGAAGAGGGTGTGACCCTGCTCCAATTTTGCGCCCAATTACTGAAGCCCGATGGTTATTTGCTGATGACGGTTCCGGATTTACGCATCCATGTCAGCGGCTATTTAAATCGCTATCGCTACATGAAATTCTTCTCCGACTATGCCAAACTCCGAGTCCCCGATGATTCCCCCGCCAGTTTTATTTTTTCGATCCATGCCCATCAAAACGGCTACGCCCCCGAAGGCGTTCCCGGCCAGGTTCATAAATGGTGTTATGACTATGAAGGGTTACGCTATCAACTTGAGCAAGTCGATGCGTTTAAACAGTTCAAGCGTCTCGATTTACTCGACCCCTGGACAGAAATTCCCTTCACCCACAATCGCCCCTTAGAAGACCTCTGTGTGATTGCACAAAAAATGTGATTGCGCAAAAAATTAAAATTGGACATTAATAGTAGACCATTAAAGTTTGAGCGATAGATAAAGTGATGAGTATAGTTTTTTTTGATATTCAACCGGAAATCAGTGTGATTATTTGCACCTATAATCGGGCGGATTATTTAGCGCGATGTATTGATAGTGTGATCCATCAAACGGTTGAGAATTGGGAATTGATTATTGTGGATGATGGAAGTAGCGATCGCACCTTCGATGTGGTTAATCCCTATCTGGAGCAATTCCCCAATATTCGCTATCTCAAACATAAAAATCGCGGTGCAGCCTACGCAAGAAACGCGGGCATTGTTGCATCGTTGGGGGATTATATTACGTTTCTGGATAGTGATGATACCTATGCCCAAAATCACCTCGAATCGCGCCTAGATTATTTAAAAACCCATCCAGAACTGGATTTAATCCAGGGTGGACTCTATACCGGCGATGATATTTTTGTGGTGGACTATTACCAGCCAGAACAGTTAATCAACCTCAAGGACTGCGCCGTCGCTGCGACCTTTTTTGGGAAGCGTCAGGTGTTTTTTGACCTCAATGGCTTTAACGATATTCTCTATGGCGAAGATGCGGATCTGTGGGAGCGGGCGGGGCATCGCTTTACTGTTGAAACCGTGAAAAGCCCGGAAACCTACCATTACACGCGGGCCGAAAATAGCATTACGCAACAGATTCTAGAGCAGCGATCGCAGCCAAGTGCGCCCCCAGCAACCCCAACGGAGGCGGGGACGGGGCATTTTCTGCCCTAATGGGTTGGGTGACGCATGGGCAATGCCCGCCTTGATTTCGGCCTAAGAATTGGAGCCGGTGGGCATTTCTTCTTCGAGGATTTCGTAGAACCGTTCCCGCCCGGCTTGATAGTCTTTGCTGGCGTAGCCGAGGACATTGCGGATGATCCATTTTTGGGGTTTGTCGTCCCGGAGTAGCTGGGTGATCGCATCCCGCAACACCTCGTCCGCCTCGATAAATGTGGTGATAAACCAGTCGTAGGTTTGGCCGTAGGCGTTGCGATTGTTGCTGCTGTGGGCGAGGTAGGTTTGGGCGATAAATTCATTCAAGTTCAGGCCCGCCTCGTTGCCAGCGGTGAGGCTTTTTTCCTTGTATTCCTTAACTTGGGGTTTGCCGATCAGCGTGCGGTGGAAGCGGTTGAGGTATTTCGGTTCGACTTCGTTGAGGGTGTGGTAAAGCCAATCAGCGGCGATCGCAGTCACCAAAGCCCGCCCCCAAAACCGCTGTTGGAGGGCGGGTTCGGCGCGTTCGGTTTCGTCTTTGAGGTATTTTTTCAGCAAGGGAGCGATCAGGTGTTTAACGAGCCAGTTGCGGGTTTGGGGATAGCCGCGATCGCAATGAATCGCCCCAATCAACGCCCGCATCGATTCTTCAAAGGGGTTATGGACTTTCTGCGCCAAGATGGGCCGCTGTTCCTTCGCCACCATAAAGGGATAATCATCCCCTAGACCTAACTTAATCCAGGTTTTCGTCAGCCGTTCTCCTTCGAGGAGTTTGGCCGTTAACCCCTTATAGTTGGACACTTTTAGATAGGGGCAATGCTCATAGAGATAGTCCGCGATCGCCAAAGCTGCGATCGCATCCCCCAAAAACATTAACCGCTCGTAATTCCGTTCCGGCTCATGGATCTGTTCTGCGTAGGACGGATGACTCAACGCCAAAAACAGCAAATCCGCATGCTTAAACGACAGACTAATCTTGCTCTCCACCGCCTGAGAATTCCAATCCATACCACCGCTGCTCCGTTGCAATCATCCGTTAAACTACAACATTAGCGCAGATACATCCCCACCCCCCTGACCACTCAACCCTAGATTGAGTCACCTTCTGCCTTCATCCCTCATCCTTCTGCCCTTAAATCTATGACCCTCGCGCAGCTTCCTCGCGGTGATTGGCGACTCCTATTACGCCTCGTCCCCTACGCCCGTCGCAACCAAAAAATCCTCGTCATTTCCCTGATTCTGCTCGTGCCCCTTTCCGTGGCGGGAGCCGTGCAACCCCTGATCATCGGGCAAGCCATTTCCCTGATTCGCCAAGAGCCGGTCTGGGGCTTTCTCGATGGGTTGAGCATTGACGCCGGCATTAGCCGCCTGTTGCTGCTGTTGCTCAGTACGATCGTGGTGCGGCTGATGTTTGTGTCGCTCCAGGGCTACCTGGTGCAGCGCGTCGGTCAGGAGATTACCGCTGGCGTGCGCAGTGATCTGTTTGATCATGTCCTCTCCCTTTCTTCTCGCTTTTTTGACCAAACCCCCGTGGGGAAACTGGTGACGCGGATTACCAATGATGTGGAAGCGTTGGGGGATGTCTTTGCCACGGGTGCGATCGGGATTCTCAGCGATGCGGTCTATATTGTGGTGGTGGTGGTGACGGTGTTCACCCTCGAATGGAAATTGGCGCTGGTGCTGGTGTTCATGCTGATCCCGGTCAGTGCGTTGATTCTCTACTTTCAGCAGCAATACCGCAAAGCTAACTATCGCGCCCGCGAAGAGTTGTCCAAACTCAACTCGATGCTGAATGAGAATATTTCCGGGATTAATATTGTCCAAGCCTTCCGACGGGAACGGTTCAACTCAGAACTGTTTCGCGCCACGAATAAAACCCATCTCCAAGCTGTTGATAAAACGATTTTCCATGATTCGGCGGTGTCGGCAACCCTGGAATGGATTGCGCTGGTGTCGATCGCGGGGGTGCTCTGGCTCGGTGGGGTGATGGTGTCGGGGGATCAACTCTCTTTTGGGGTGCTGTCGGCGTTCATTCTCTACGCCCAACGGTTTTTTGACCCGATTCGCCGCTTTGCGGAAAAATTCACGATGATTCAATCGGGGTTTACCGCCGTGGAACGGATCACGGAATTGCTCGATGAACCGATTGAAGTGCGCGACGCGACCGAAACGCGATCGCTCACCTCCGCCACCCCCAACGCCGACACCCCCCTCGGTGAGATCCGCTTTGACCACGTTTCCTTCGGCTACAAACCCGATGAATACGTCCTCAACGACCTCGACTTCACGATCAAACCCGGTGAAAAAGTCGCCCTCGTTGGCCCCACCGGAGCCGGCAAAAGTTCGATCATCCGGCTCCTCTGTCGGCTGTATGATCCCGTTGCCGGACAAATCATCGTCGATGGGGTCAATATCCGCGATGTGCCCCAAACCGAGTTACGTCAATACGTGGGCGTGATTTTGCAAGAAAGTTTCCTCTTTGCCGGGGATGTGAAACGCAATATCACCCTCGGCGAAGACTACTCCCTAGAGGAAATCAAATCCGCCGCCGAGCGCACCAATGTGGCATCCTTCATCGAAGCCCTGCCCCTGGGCTACGACACGCCCCTGCGGGCACGGGGGACAAACCTCTCCGGCGGTCAAAAGCAACTCCTCGCCTTTGCACGGGTGGCGATTCGCAATCCTCGCGTCTTGGTGTTGGATGAGGCCACGGCCAATCTGGACGTGGGCACAGAACGCCTCGTCCAAGATGCCCTCGAAGAATTGTTAGTCGATCGCACCGCGATCATCATCGCCCACCGCCTTTCGACAATCCGCAATGTCGATCGCATCCTTGTCCTCAATCACGGCCATCTCGTGGAAACCGGCAGCCATGACGACCTCTTGGCCAAAAATGGTCTCTATGCCAGTCTCTACCGCCTGCAAATGTTAGGCCAAGATTAGGCGCGATCGCTCTCAAGCCCTTTCGTTCTCGCACCCCCATGACCCGACCCGAACCGCTCCCCCTCGACCCCCTCGCCCCCTACGAAGATCGGCTCTTGGCGACCCTGGCCTTTTTCCGGTTTCAGCGCAATGTGGCCAGCCAAGCCCGCCATTGTTTGAGTATGTATCTGCGCCAGGGGGAAGGACGGATCATGCAGGAGGTGCGGTTTTATGCGCGACAGTTGGGCATGGATGCCGACGAGTTGATCGAGTTGATTTATCACGACAGCGATCGCGCCGCCCAACTCATGGAGCAGGTGTTTGCAGACGGTGGCGGGTTAATGGATGCCGACGATTAGCCCCGAAAGCAGGATATCGCACCGGACGGCGGCCCATTGTTAAGAATACGGGGAACTTTAAAGAATTATGAGAAAGTGTTGCGCCATCTCTTAAGAAATGTATATATACTGTGAGTAACCCCTCACCCTCCGCAAAACTACTGTGCTCCTGCTCAACCCCCAAAGTCTCGGCGAAAATGCGATCAATAAAATTGCAGCGTTAGCATTCTCTAGCCAAATCAGCACAGCACAAGCGTTGAGCGTCACAGTCAAGACCGATCCCACCCTCTTGGCCCAAGGGGAATTAGAATCTCTCTTCATCGACGGTGTGGGGCTCGTGATGCGGCAAGATCTGCGCATGGAGCAGATGCAGTTGCAGATGAACAAGATTAAAGTCAGTCCGTTTAAGGCGTTGCTGGGCAATATCGAACTGACCCAACCCATTGAGGGCACAGGCTGCATCGTGTTGACGGAGAGCGACTTTAACCGTGCGTTTCACACCCCGGAACTGCGCGATCGCATCACCGCCCTCGGTGTGGACTTGGAGCATTTACACGCAACCTTAGGCGATCGCCACACCTTCAGCATCGCCTGCACCCTGCGGGATTTACCGACCTTGACCCTCACCTTTGCGATCCGCGTTGATCCTGACTGTGGCGTGCTCCTCTCCCTCGCACCCCTCCCGGAACCCTACACAATCCTGCAACCCCTCGCCGAACTCCTCCGCGACCAAGCCCAAGCCGTGTTTAATCTCCGCACCTTTGAACTCCACGGCATTTCCCTCGCGATTCAGTCCCTCTCTGTTAAAAATCAGCAGGTCACCATGGCAGCGATCGCCTCCATGACCCACTTTCCGTCCTAGGATCTACCGCAGTTCAACAGCCTCGCGAGTCAATCCGTCATCAGGTGAACCCCCTACGCCACCTCATCGGGTTCACCCAGAGGATCATCG
>CAZCWE010000107.1:6573-11036 GCA_964502285.1 uncultured Spirulina sp.
AACCCACCCTACAATAAAGTATCATTTTGGCTGTGTCATGACACTAGTAGCATGACACAGGTTAATCGGTGGGTTATGGCGGATTGCTAAATTATAGTGATGGCGGGAGTGTAAGCCGCCTAACCCACCTACGATAAAGCATTATTTTAGCTGTGCCATAACGGTAGGGTGCTGTTAGCGAAGCGTAACGCACCGTCACGCTGAACTAGACTGCCCTAGGCTACTTCATCAGGTTCATCAAGGTCATCGAGATCATGATCATCAGAATCGGGATCATCCGTTGAGAGTCCGTCAGCGTCAGGTTCTGGATGATCTGAAGATTCAGCGTCGGCCTCGTCCCAGGGCGAATCATAGCGGTTCCAGGGCAAAATGGGCCGGTTGGGTGCTTTTTTGCTCAGAACAGTAATATTATCCGGGTCGGGTTCGGGCAAGTCCAAGGCATCCTCTGCCGGGATCTCCGAGGATGGGTCAACCCCATCGGGTTTGGGGGGTGACGGTTCTTGGGTGGGACGAGGGCTAGTATTCGAGTTCATAAGAGTGATCTCCTCCAAGGACAGCGGCGGTTGAACGGGTGGGTTAGCCTGCATCATGCCGCGATCGCAACCCAATTGCGGGTCATAACAGCACAATCGTATCGACACCATTTTAACCCTTCTCCGGTTCGACCCCCGCTATAGCGAATAGTTGTACTGCAATACAGGAAAAAAGAACGCCACAACCGTATGCATCATGATCACAAATGCGATCGTCCAGGTGACATAGGCGGCGTAGTTTAAGGTTTGGGACACATCATCGATCCGCTGTTGATTGGCTTGATAGGTATGCACCAAATTCACCATCATTCGCAGTTGATATTCTTCCGGGGTGAGGGTGAGATACCGTTCCAAAAATTTGTTATCGCCTAAGTTCGGACTAATGGCAATTTGACGCGGCAAAAACGCATTAATCAACAGCGTAAAATTCACCAAAAACCCAATAATTTCCGCCAAACTAAAGGGACTCGGAATAAACATTAACCGCGACAGGGTGAGACTGGTTAAGAGTGCCCCATTGACCACAAATAAAATATTTAATTTCGTGGTTAATAATTGTCCCTGCTGGCGTTGCTGGTTTAACACCGATCGCACATCATTGGCGGCCAGCGCGATCGTGCTCCAAAACCGTTGTTTTTTCGGTGGCGGATCGGCGGCGGGGGGAGTTTCGCTGGGCAGCTCCGGGATCACGATTTCAGGGTCGTTGGACGTTGCCTCCGGGAGAGACTGGGCCGATGACGATTGCCACAGACGGGCAGCCCGTTGAAACACTGTGTTAGGGAAGGAGGTGTTCGAGGATAGCGGTAGCGATGATCTCAGTTCCATTGCAGGCGATTGGGTGTGAGGATTGGGGCGGGTCGAGGGGCTGCTCCAAAACATCCCAATCTCCTTGAAAAAAGCGCTCAGACTCAAGGATTTTGTGTTCGCTATACTGCTGCAATCCTTGCATCAGAAGCGGGGTTTCGGCGAAACCGTCCCGCTGGAGTGAAACAATCGGGACATTTAACCGAATGGCTTCGGAAAAGGTGCTAAATCCCGGTTTTGAGATGACACGATCGCACAGGGGCATTAAATCCACCGGACGACACTGACGATCACGAATGCAAAGCAGGTTGGGAAGATCTGGAGCGTTACGATCAAAGGTGATGAACTGCCAATGAGGGTAATCCCTAATTTTATTATAAGGAATCTGCTGGATGCCTAAACCCCCAAACGTGAGTAATAGGGTCTTTTTTCGGTCGGGCATCAAATTAAATCGGCTGGCGAGTTCGGCGGGAGTGTAGCGGGGTGTGCCGCCGGTTAACCCCACATCGGTGATCTTGGAAAAGGCGGCCATGGGGTCATGAAAGGGCAATCGAAAGAGGCGATCGCACTGCCCAAAACAGTCCCCAATCCAATCCGCGATCGCGGTAAACTCACCGCCCCAATGGCGATAAATAAAATCCCAACCAAAATTCCCCATCATCCACACCGGAATTTTGGCCGCGGCCCCAATGGAAGCCGCTAGGGGGGGAATATCGCCGAGGATGAGGTCTACTTCGTTTGTCCAGAGATATTCCACTTCCCGCGCGATGATTTGGGGGGCGCGATCGCGCAATTGTTGCAATTGCGTCAAGGTGGCAGCGAGATCCATCGTTAAACTATTGGGCTGCACCACGCCCACATCGTAGGCTCGTGGCCGCAGAATAAAATCCCCCGGTAGATAACTTTCCAGGAGCCAGCGGGGGGCGGTGGTGGTCAAAATAATCAGTACATCGGGGCAGCGGCGTTGCACTTCGGCGGCGACGGCGGTGAGGCGGGTGGCATGGCCAAACCCATGGTTGGTGATCGCACAGTAGAGGGTGGGGCGAGACATGGCGGGATGCGATCGCCCCACCTCAACCCCCCTAGCCGATTGTCAACAGGACACCACGGAACCCCGTCAAAATTGCGCAATCCTATCGGAATTAGCGGAAAAACTGCTGTATAGTGACGGGTGATGACTCCGGCCCGAAGCGGGTCAGGTGTTCGTGGCCGTCAAGGATTGAGAACAGACCCTCAAGAATTTTTCAGGCTCAGAGGATAGATGCATCACCGATCGGGGCGATCGCTCCCGATGCTTGGATGGGTAATTCGCGTTACCCCTCAACGTGGCTCAGTATATTTGGTGTGAGGATTATTGTGTTTGTTAATCGATCGGCATTAGTGGCGGGACTCACTGAGGTGACGCAATGGAGCCAAGACTATTGGCGAGTGTTCCAGGCCTGGTCTGATGAGTTGACGGTGGGCAATAAGATTATGCTGCGGCTGTTGCTCTGTAGTGCGAGTTTTTTGGTGGGCGTGGGGTACGGCGATCGCCAAGCCATTCCCAACCCGGATATCCTCCTTGCGGATACCCTTGTCGTCCCCGCAGAACCCATCCCCAGCACCGACCCGGCCGCCCCCGCCGCAGACCCCAACACCCCCCCGGCGGATGTGGGCCCAGACCCCGAAGTAAGTCCAGACCCCGACCCAGAACCGAGCCCCAGCCCAGACCCCGAACCAAGTCCCATCCCTAGCCCCGTCACCGAAGTTGAGCCGACCCGGATTCGGATTCGCGCCGTGGGGGATATTGTGCCCGGTACGAATTTCCCGAATAATCGCCTCCATCCTCAGCCGCAGGTGTTGTTTGAAGAGATGGCCCCGATTTTGCAAGCGGCGGATGTCACCTTTGGGAATTTTGAAAGCACCTTGACGCGATCGCCCCACTCCCGCAAGGACGTGAGCCGCCCCAATGTTTTCGCCTTTCGGAATCCCCCCGAATACGCCCAACTCCTGCGAGATGTAGGGTTTGATGTCCTCAGTGTGGCCAATAACCACTCCCTCGATTTCGGCACGCAAGGCTTCCAAGATACGATCGCCCATATCGAAGCGGCGGGTATGGCGGCCGTGGGCGACAAAAGCGAGATCGTCTACACCGACGTGGAAGGGGTCACGATTGGCTGGATTGGCTTCAGCTACGGGCGAGAACACAATACGATTTTGGCGATGGGGAGTGCGCGATCGCTCGTCCGCACCGCCCAGGAAAACGCAGATTTTGTCGTCGTCTCCTACCACGGCGGCGCAGAAGGCACGGCCGCCATGGCCACCCGCAACCAAACGGAATATTTCTACGGCGAAAATCGCGGCAATGTCGTCGATTTCTCTCGCCAGATGGTGGATGCCGGTGCGGATCTCGTCTTAGGTCACGGCCCCCACGTCCCCCGCGCCATCGAACTCTACAACGGCCGCCTAATCGCCTATTCCCTCGGCAACTTCGTCGGCTACCGCACCCTCTCCACCCGCGCCCAACTCGCCTATTCCCTCGTGTTGGAAGTGGAAGTGGACGAAGACGGCGCATTCCAGCGGGGCCAAATTTACCCCGTCCTGATCTCACCAAACGGCATTCCCCAACGCTCCACCCGCAGCGAAAGCATTGCCCTAATCCGTCGGCTCACCGCCACCGATTTCCCCGGTTCCCCCTTGGTGATCACCCTCGATGGCCGTTTACAACTGCCCGAATGATGCAGCCTCAGGATCAAGACAGCGCAGAAGGAACATCACACCCAAGGGACGATTTTGTCAGCTTTGGAGCAGGACTCTTAATCCGCCAGGAACTCAAGTTCCTGGCTCATAGCAAAAGTAGGCTAACGCCCACTGTGGAACCCGTTAAAACGGGTTTTCGCTATGAGGCGGGGATTTGAATCCCCGACGGATGAGGGAACCCAGCGATAAACGTCCCTTCGGGTTTTCTCTTGGCCTGCGTTGGAGCACGATGTTTAGCAAGAGCCGTCACACCGCCAGGAACTCAAGTTCCTGGCTCATCGCAAAAGTAGGCTAACGCCCACTGTGGAACCCGTTTGAACGGGTTTTCGCTCTGAGGCGGGGATTTGAATCCCCGACGGATGAGGGAACCCAGCGATAAACGTCCCT
>CAZCWE010000108.1:0-10774 GCA_964502285.1 uncultured Spirulina sp.
ATAAGCAGTAGTCCTGCGGGAGAGGGTTGGGTGAGGGCAATTAAGGAGAATTGCGATCGCTCCTACTGCAACGCCGCTTTCAAACTCCGGCAAAAGGTATCGATCGCGGCGAGTCCCTCTGCTGGCGTTCCTTCGGCCAAACGCTTCACCACAGCACTGCCGACGATCACAGCATCCGCGCCCCAGTCTTTGAGTTGCTTGGCGTGTTCCGGTTGAGAGACACCGAAACCTACGCCGACGGGCTTTTGGGTGCTTTTTTGCAATTGGGGGAGGAGGTCTTGGACGCGGGAGGCGATTTCGGTGCGGGCCCCCGTGACACCGGTGACGCTGACGAGATAGATAAAGCCTTGGGATTTTTGGGCGATCGCATCAATGCGCTCCGTCGGACTCGTCGGAGCCACCAAGAGGATCACTTCAATGCCGTGGGCCGTGGCGGATTCCAGCACCGCCGTCGATTCTTCGAGGGGTAAATCCGGGATCACTAATCCCTTCACGCCCGCCTCGGCAATCTGCGCCATGAACGCATCAACACCCCGGAAATAAATCGGGTTGTAGTACGTGAAGAGAATGATCGGGGCAGTGAGTTCGCCTTGGAGCGATCGCACCACATCCAGCACCTTTTGTAACGTCACGCCCTGCTGTAATGCCCGCGTTGCCGCCGCCTGGATCGTCGGCCCATCGGCAAGGGGGTCAGAATAGGGAACCCCCAATTCAATCAAATCTGCACCGGCCGCATCGAGCACTTTCAGCGCCTGAGCCGTGGTTTCGAGATCCGGATCGCCCGCCGTAATGAAGGGAATCAGGGCGCATTGATTATTTTTTTTCAGGGTTTGGAAGCACTCAGAAACCGAGGTCATGCAACGTTTAGGGGGGGTACAATTTGGACTCTTGATTGTACCATTTTCCCCGCTGCGCTTTTCTGATTTTTGGGCTTCATTTTATGGAGGATAGGGGAGTCGAACCCCTGACCTCTGCGGTGCGATCGCAGCGCTCTACCAACTGAGCTAACCCCCCGTAGGTAGATGATCATAGCACTCTCATCTCGAATCTTCAAACGGAAAAGGCCGCATCCTGTTGAGCCACAACCTGTTCCACCCGCTCTAGCTCCAACTCGGTGAACTTATCCACCGTCCAATTGGCTTGACGCTGCAACATATGGAAGGGATAGGTGTGGGCAATGCCGACCACTTGGATGCCCGCTGCTTTGGCCGCCGCGATGCCCACCAGGGTATCTTCAATGGCGAGGCAACGCTGGGGGGCGATCTGCTGTTGGGGGTATTGTTGTTGAGCGCGTTGAATGGCCAATTGGTAACTAGCGGGAGCGGGCTTGCTCTCGGTGCCGTCGTCCGCCGTGACGAGGATGCTGAAATAGGGGGCCAACTGCGATCGCGCCAACACCAGATCCACCGCTGCCCGGTCTGCCCCCGTCACCAAGCCCAAGACGAGATCAATGCTGTGGAGTTTTTTGATAAACGCTTCAACGCCTGCATAGAGGGGCAAGGTATCCAGGGCCGCGAGGCGATCGCGATAGCCCTGGGCCTTCTGGGTGATCAACTGTTGCAGATAGTCATCGGACACCACCCGCCCCCGTTGCCGCAGGAGACCCCGGAGACAGGCGCGATCGCTCCGCCCCCAGCAGAGCCGCTGGTAATCCGCCATATCCGGCCGCAAGTTTTCCGCCAGCAAAATCTGTTGCGTCAACTCCGCATGGATCGCCTCATCATTAATAATCGTGCCATTGAAATCAAAGAAAACAGCTTTCAGCGTCATGGCCGGTGCAAGAAACAAAAACCACCCTCCATTCTACGGGCTACCGCTTATACATAAATCAATCTCAAGTTCCAGAACTATCGTGAGTGATCCCCCCTAGCCCCCCTTTTTGAAGGGGGGAACCGGAAAAAGTCCCCCTTAAAAAGGGGGATTTAGGGGGATCGATCGCACCTTAGGCCAACAATTGAACGTTATGTATAAGCAGTAAATTCTACGGGAGAGGCCGGGAGAATACGGATTCCCCTCTTGACTCTCCAGTGGGCTAGAGAGTTTAGCCTAGAAAAAAGTTATCAGCACCACCACCATGAAACAGCAAACCCTCCACCTTGACGGCATGAGTTGCGCAGCCTGCGCCCGCGCCATTGAGCGAGTCATCTCTAGAGTTGAGGGGGTAGACAACTGTAGCGTTAACTTTGGGGCAGAACTGGCCCAGGTTCACTACAACCCTGACACCACCGGCCTCGATCGCATTCAAGCGGCAGTCCGCCGCGCCGGTTACGATGCCACCCCCCTCACCCAATCGCGCCAAGACTCCGAAACCATCGATGCGGCCCAAGCCCAAAAAGCCCAGGAGCTTCAACGCAAACTGATCCTTGGAGGGGGGGTGAGCGTGATTTTGATGGTGGGGGGATTGCCGATGATGACCGGGTTGCACCTGCACCAGTGGCCGATGTGGCTCCATAATCCGTGGTTGCAGTTGATCCTCACGACCCCGATTGTGGTGTGGGTGGGGCAGTCCTTTTTTACGGGGGCGTGGGCGGCCTTGCGCCAGGGTCGAGCGGATATGAATACCTTGGTGGCGTTGGGAACGGGGGCGGCCTATGGGTATTCGTTGTTTCCGACGATCGCACCCCAATGGTTTACGGATCAGGGGTTAACGCCGGATGTGTATTACGAAACCGCCGCCGTGGTGATTACCCTGATTTTGCTCGGTCGGTTTCTGGAGCATCGCGCTAAGGGGAAAACCTCCGCCGCGATTCGGAAATTGATGGGCTTACAGGCGAAAACGGCGCGGGTGATTCGCGACGGAGAACCCCAGGATATTGCGATCGCTGCTGTGCAAGTGGGGGATATTATCCTCGTGCGGCCCGGGGAGAAAATTCCCGTTGATGGGGTCGTCACCGAGGGTAAATCCACCGTCGATGAAGCAATGGTGACGGGGGAAAGTCTGCCGGTGGAGAAACATCCCGGCGATGAGGTGATCGGCGCAACAATCAATAAAACCGGCAGCTTTCAATTTGAAGCGCGGCGTGTGGGAGACGAAACCGTCCTCGCGCAGATTGTCCAACTGGTGCAGCAGGCCCAAGGCTCGAAAGCCCCGATCCAAAAACTGGCGGATCAGGTGACGGGGTGGTTTGTGCCGGTGGTGTTAGCGATCGCCCTGCTCACCTTTGGCCTGTGGTATGGGCTGACGGGCACGCTCTCCCTGGCGTTGATTACCACCGTCGGGGTCTTGGTGATTGCCTGCCCCTGCGCCCTCGGTTTGGCCACCCCCACCTCGGTGATGGTGGGCACGGGCAAAGGGGCAGAATTGGGCATCCTGATCAAAGGAGCCGACAGTTTAGAACAAGCCCACCACATCCGCACGATTGTTTTGGATAAAACCGGGACGTTAACCGCCGGTCAGCCCACGGTGACCGACTACGCCACGGTGAACGGCACGGCAGACGGTCACGAATTGCGCCTCTTAGCTCAGATAGCCGCCGTGGAAGCCCAGTCCGAGCATCCCCTCGCGGCGGCGCTGGTGGACTATGCCCGCCGTCAAGGGGTGGAGGATTTCCCGGCGGTGACGGAATTTGACGCGATCGCGGGCTGTGGTGTCCTGGGGCAGATCAACGGCCAAACCCTGCGGATCGGGACGCGGCGCTGGTTTGCCGACCTGGGCTTAGACTGCGATCGCCCCCAACTCCATGGCCAACCCCTCACCCACCTCGCCCAAACCTGGGAACAGGCCGCCAAAACCGTGGTTTGGGTCGCCCAGGAGCAAGAAATTCTCGCGATTGTAGCGATCGCCGATGCCCTCAAACCCTCTTCTCGGCAAGTGGTGCAACGCTTACAGCGCATGGGCTTAGAAGTCGTCCTCCTCACGGGCGATAACGCCAAAACTGCCGATGCGATCGCCGCCGAAGTGGGCATTGAACGCAGCTTTGCCCAAGTCCGCCCCGACCAAAAAGCCGAAATCATCCGGCAATTGCAACAGGAAAAAGCCCACCGAACATCGGCTGCGATCGTCGCCATGGTGGGCGATGGCATCAACGATGCGCCCGCCCTCGCCCAAGCCGATGTGGGGATTGCGATCGGCACCGGCACTGATGTGGCCATGGCCGCCTCGGACATCACCTTGATTTCCGGCGACCTCCAGGGCATCATCACCGCCATTCAACTCAGCCGCGCCACGATGCGCAACATCCGCAGCAACCTCTTCTTCGCCTTCATCTACAACGTGATCAGCATTCCCATCGCGGCCGGAGCCCTCTACCCCTTCACCGGCTGGCTTCTTAGCCCCATGATCGCCGGTGCCGCGATGGCGATGAGTTCTGTGTCTGTCGTGCTCAATGCCCTCCGTTTGCGTCGGTTTCAACTGAAGGCGTAGGCATGGGGAGCCTCCCCGTTTCGCCGTGAACCCGCCCCGCGCTCTGCGCACCCCGTAATAAGTCTAAATCTGCATAAGATTAGGATGGACTCAAATGGAATGCTTTCAGTCCGATCGATCTTGAAATGTGAATGCCCTGCCATCCTGTCTAGAGCTTTACCGGTTTTATGCAATTTGATTAAAAATGTTACAAATCGCGGCTAATTTCATCGGATGAGATAAAAAAAGCGGAAAATATGAACACGGAGTATATATGAATTTTGTAGCGTTTCCGTAATTTATGAGGTGCAATGCTAAAGTCCTACTCCTGCAAAAATGCACGCTACACCCTGTAAAAAAAAGGGTTTGGGGTCAAGTTTTGTGCTACATTCCATCAAAAATATCATCATAAAATCGGATACCATTGAGTATTGTGATTCTATTTCGGGAAAGTGTCGGCACAGACTATTTATTGAGCATTGAACAATCTGTTCGTTCACAGTTCATTCACAGCCATGGATAGGGTGTTACTCGTTTTAAAAGATAACCTTGGGAGAATTTTAATGTGCCAAGGTTATGATTATATTCTCCAACACCATGAACAATCTCTTTTGGCTCATCATACTATCTTCAGGCCCTAGACAGACTCAAGGACTCTCCCTAGCACTGACGATGACTGATACCATTCCCTTAACTTGGGCTAATGCGCTGTGGATCTTAGTTGGGTTTTGTTTGTGCTGTGCAGTTTGTTTTTGGATGATTTTGAGGTGGTATGTTCACCGGCATAGACCCCGCCAAAATCGGCATTTTTTGCTCTCTACTCTCAGCGATCGCACTTTCATCGACACATTAATCGAAAAACTGATTATCATCGACGGTTCAGGACAAGTGTTACTCATCAACACCGCCGCCGAATCTTTTTTTGATCATTCCCAAAATACGGTAGTAGGGGAATCGATCCAGACTCTATTTCCTGAATTTGATCTCAGTCTTTTGCATGCGGGGCAAGCGGTCACGACTTTAAACCTAACCCCTCACGTTTGCCAAGCTCTAGACCTGAACAGCAGGCTAGCCCAGGACGATCGCACCTGCTTGCTGATCAAGCTCACCAGCCCTCAGGCCCCGAAACACAGTGCCGAACAACTTTTCATCGTTCTCGTTCAAGACACCGCACACCCTTGGCAACAAGCCATGGTGTTCCAGGCGCTGAATCAAGAACTAGAAGCGTTGGTTCATCAACGCACGGCAAAACTCCAACAACTGGATCATGACTTACAACAAGCCATCCATGAACGCATGGAAGTGGATATTGAACTGCAAGAAAGCGAGCTGCGTTACCGAGCGATCGTTGAAGATCAAACCGAATTAATCTGTCGATTTGATGCCATGGGCACATTGAATTTTGTCAATGAAGCCTATTGTCGCTTTTTTGATCAAAATCAGTCTGATTTAATTGGCAAAAACTATCTTGAAGTGTGTTTGGATAGTCTCAATTTTTCAAGACAACTCAACTTTTTTTCATCATTAACGCCTGATAATACCTTAGAAGTTCTAGAGCATCAGGTTCAAGGAAGTCACGGTCAAAAGTACTGGCTGCAATGGACAAACCGTGTCATTCTCGATGGCGATCACCAGATTATTGGCTATCAATCTGTGGGTCGAGATATTACCCAACAAAAAGAAGCTGAGTTAGCCCTCAGCGAACAAACTCAGCATTATCAAGCCATTGTGGAAATGGCAGCAGATGGGATTTGGCTCATTGATACCGATTACCGCACCTCTTTTGTGAATCAACGCATGGCCGATATGTTGGGCTATGAGGTGGAAGCGGTGCTGGGGCGGTCAATTTTTGAGTTTATGGACGAGGAAGGGACGGCGATCGCCCGTCAAAAATTTCAAGAAAGCCGTTCAGATCGTGCCGAACAGTATGATCTGAGGCTCCAATGTCGAGATGGTTCGATTCTTTGGGTGATTATTTCCACAACCCCCACCTACGATACGAGCGATCACTATGTTGGGGCGGTGAGTATGATGACCGACATTACAGAGCGGAAGAAAGCCGAGGCAATCCTGCAAGACAATGAGGAGCGGTTTCGCGCCATCTTTGAACAGGCGGGAGTGGGTATGGTGATTTTTACCCTCGAAGGACATTTTTTCCGGGTCAACCAAACCCTCTGTGATTTATTGGGGTACAACCGCATTGAATTGTTGACGCAACGATACGAAGACTTGCTGCACCTTAACGATCGCCTCGAAGCGAATCGCTTACACCAGCGACTCTACGAGGGGTTAGAGTCGTCTTACCGCCGCCATCAGTACTATCAATGTCGGGATGGCCATTGGCTCTGGGGGGCGACCACGGTGTCCCTCGTCCGAGATGGTGACAATACCCCGAAATATTTTGTCGGCGTGATCGAGGATATGAGTGCCCAACAGGCCGCCCTCCAGGAACGGGAGGCGGCGGAAGAGTCTCTGCGGGCGTTGCTCAATGCGATCCAAGAAGGGGCATTTTTATTAGATGCGGGGGGCATGGTGCTGCAAGCCAATCAGGCGATCGCCCGTCGCCTCAATGTTCCCCTCGAAGCGTTTGTCCAGAGCCATTTCACAACGTCTTTCCCCCCCGATTGGATCAACCTCTACAGCACCCACATTGATCAAGTCCTCCGCAGCGGCGAGCCGAGTCTCTTTGTCCATGAAACCCAAGACTCCTATTTTGACAATGTGATCTATCCCATTTGCGATCGCGAGAACACCGTGACACGCCTCGCCGTCTTTTCCCTCGACCTCACCGACGAAAAACGCACCGAAGTCCAACTTCGCGAACAACAACATTTCATCGAAAAAATCGCCAACTCCAGCCCCAATATCCTCTATGTTTATGACCTCATTGAAAACTGCAACGTCTATAGCAACAATCAAATTGGGGCAGTCCTCGGCTATAGCCTTGAGGATTTAGCCGTCATGGGGTCTCATTTTCTGAGCACCATCATCCATCCCGATGATCTCGACCGCTACGCGCAACATGTCGCTGCTTTTGATGATGTAGATGATGGGGCAGTGTTGGAGTTTGAATATCGGGCGCACCATGCCAATGGGTCATGGCATTGGCTCAGCAGTCACGATACCTTATTTCGCCGCACCTCCGATGGCCGCCCCCACCAAATCATCGGCACCGCCACGGATATCACCGAACGCAAAAATGCGGAAAATGCGATCAAACAAGTCAACGCGCAACTCACCGATCAACTCGCCGAACTCGAACTACGCCATCAAGAAATGGTGTTGTTGGGCAAGATGAATAGTTTTCTGCAAGTCTGCCGGAGCATGACCGAAGCCTACGATGTGATCGCGGATCTGTTGCAGCCGCTGTTTCCCCATTGCGGGGGGGCGTTGTTTCGGTTCAATGCATCGGAAAAATCCCTGACTCAGGTGACGAGCTGGGGAGAGCAGCACACCAGTCAGTCACAATTCCCGGCGCAGCATTGTTGGGCGCTGCGCCGCAGTCAACCCCACTGGGCGATGGATGACAGCAGTGCTTTATTTTGTTCCCATGTGCATCCGTCCCACCGAGCATCCCATGAAACGCTCTGCTTGCCGATGTTGGCCCAGGGGGAGATTCTGGGCTTGTTGTATTTAAACAACGATCAATCGGGAGCCTTCAATGATGCGAAGCAACAACTGGCGCGGACTGTGGCGGAACACCTGTCTCTGGCTCTGGCGAGTTTAGAACTGCGCGAAACCCTGAAAACCCAGAGCATTCATGATCCGTTGATGGGACTCTACAATCGCCGCTACATGGAAGAGTCGCTCCACCAAGAACTCCAAAAGGCGAAACAGCATCAGCAGTGCTTAACGGTGGTGATGCTTGATGTGGATCATTTCAAGCAGTTTAATGACACCTTTGGCCATGAGGCGGGGGATGTGGTGTTGCAGGAATTGGGTCAGGTGTTGCAGCAGAGCTTACGGGATTCCGATGTGCCCTGTCGGTATGGGGGGGAAGAGATGGTGTTGATCTTGCCGGATTTGGGCGGGGCGATCGCCTACGAACGGATGGAAATGATTCGCCATCGGGTCAAAGAACTCCAGGTCAAAGCCCAAGGTCAGCCTTTGGATGGGATTACCATTTCCATCGGGATTGCGGAGTTTCCGAAGCATGGGACGACGGAGGTGGAATTAATGCAGGCGGCCGATGCGGCGTTGTATGAGGCGAAGAAAGGGGGGCGCGATCGCACCATTGTGGCGACCGTCAAGCCTGCCATGATTGGCTCTTAGCACCACTGGGAAAAATCCTGGTGAAACTGGTCGAGGGAGAGGAGATGGAAGCGATCGTGTTGCCGGGCGAGATCTTGCATGGCGGGGGTGTTGTAGCCCCAATCCGCCAGGAAAAGTTTGACGATGCGTAGATCCGGTTGGTCGGCAATGTTTTCGAGGGTGCTGAGGCGGTCTTCGATGAACCAGGCTTGGGGGATGCGAAAGAGGAGTTGGCGCAGGGAGTCGGCTTTGGGGCGTTTGACTTCTTTGCCGAAGATGTGGGCGCGGGGGAAGTCGATGCCCTGTTGGTCGAGGAGTTGGTTAATGAAGCGGCCTTCTTTGGTGCTGATGATCCACAGTTCCGGTGTGCCAGCGGCGAGCCAGGTGCGGAGACGGTCGAGAACGCCGGGATAAAAGCGATGTAGGGCCAGCCAGCCGTCGAGGTCGGTTTGAATCCACTGGTCGCGCACTTGATCGACAACGGTGGCGAGATGGATGCGATCGCACTCCTCCGCTTTGACAATTTCATTACGAATCGGGGCCCAATGGTCAGCGATCGCCGCTGCGGAAACCCCCGTCACCAACGCCCGCAACAGAATCGGCATTTCCCAGCCACTTTCGATCACCGGACGCAGGGTGCAGAATTCCGTTTCCCACTGGGTTAAGTCAACGGTCGTCCCCCAGAGGACTTGATAGGCGCGACAGGTGGTTTGGAAATATTCGAGCAGCCCATCGCAGATGACCCCATCAAAATCAAGTGCTAGGAGTGGTAAGTCTGTAGCCATGGGTTCAGGGTGAGGGCCGACGATAATCGGCAGCAACCTGGACTAGATCGAAAGAGCTGTAGAGGGCGATCGCCCCCCCGCCAAACCCCTCGCCTGTTGCTGCATCGCCTTTGAGTGTAACTCATGCTCTACCAGAAAAATATTCGCGTAGAGATTAGCCACCACCTGCTTCCCGCCTTGGGTGACGCAGAGATACTTCAGCCCATCCTGAATATAGGGCGCAACCACCGCCCAGAAAAACCCCGGCACGCCGTCGCGCAAATCCCCAGGATGCTGATACCCCAACTGCTGATTCGTGCCATTCTCAGCAAATTCTTGAAACAGGGCGGGGAGTTTGTCCAAATAGCGCGGGTCTGCCAATTGTCCCAGGAGATCCGCCGCTCGGATTAACCCCGGATAGCCAGCGGTGTCATCGTAGCGATCGCCGGAGGGAATGGGAAAGCGGGTCAATTCGATGCCATCTTGGACGCGCTTCACGTCGATCAACGGGTGATCGCTGAACTGTTCGGCAACAAACTGTTGCCCCCGGTCAACGTGGTAGGGGGTGAGGCTGGCATCGGTTTGGTCTGGGGTGAGGGTGACCATCCGCGTGCCCACGCCTGTGGTGTAGAGGTGGTATTGGGGGCGATCGCCCTGGCAAACGCCTTTTAAATAGCCCACATCATGACAGAGCAAGGCGAGGAGGCCGTGGAGCCAGTCTTCCGGGGTCACCCCACCATCTTGGCGCTGCTTGCCCCGTAGGATTTCTTGGCCCGTTAGGGTGACGAGGATGGTGTGTTCGACATCATGGTACGCCGCATCACTGGCGGCGATCGCCGTTAGCACCGTGGTGGCCACATCCTCTAACACCTCACCATATTCCGGGCGCATCGTGCCGTAGGTTTGGGTGTAGCCCCACCGCAACTGTTGGCGACAATATTGAATTTCACAGTCCATCATGTTAAACACCATGCGTTCCCTGAAGACCACAGACACCGGTTGCCTCTGAGGTGACACGGGGGATGGTTCAGAGACAAGACCCAGGGTTTACCGAGAATAAAGCAACCGAAACACGGGCAAGCGGTCATGGTGCGATCGCACCATCACGGGGCCTGCTGATCCTCGTTTCACCCCAACTATTCCAGTATCCCCTAAAAAACCATAGGAGATCAGTCTGTAGCTTTACTTAATTTCTCACCCGTTCAACAGAAAAAGGACAGTCTACTTATTCTCTACCGGAGACAAAAAAATCTGCCGCTGGGGGCATCCTCTCCCCATCCTACTGCTTATACACAACCCCCAAATACTGACCTAAGTTGCGATCGATCCCCCTACATCCCCCTTTTGAAGGGGGACTTTTTCCGGTTCCCCCCTTCAAAAAGCTACTGCTTATACATAACGTTCAAATGTTGGCCTA
>CAZCWE010000109.1:0-10738 GCA_964502285.1 uncultured Spirulina sp.
GCCCACCTAGCCGCTGCGATCGGTGGGTTCATTGTCGTTGAATTTTTCCTCTTCACCACTGGCATCGCCGAGGGCTTTTTTAACCTAGTCATGGCCACTGGCATGATCGGCTGGTTCGTTGTACTGGGCGTTTTTGCCTTAGTAGGATGGTACGCCCGTGAACTCGCCACGAAAACCGAATCGATTAATCAGCAATATATGGGGCTCGGTCTCTATGTGGTGATTGAGGCGGTTATTTTCGCGCCGTTGCTCTACATTGCCGCCACATTTTCTGATCCCACCGTCATCCCCACCGCCGGAATTTTGACGCTGCTGCTGTTCGGGGGATTAACCCTGGTGGCCTTTACCACCAAAAAAGATTTCACCTTCCTCGGCGGCATCTTGAAAATTGGCGGCCTTGTAGCCATTGGTGTGATTATTTGTAGTGCGATTTTTGGCTTCCAATTGGGGCTGCTCTTTTCCTCGATCATGGTGGTGTTTGCCTCGGCGGCGATTCTCTATGACACCTCCAAGGTGATGCACCATTACCGCAGTGATCAATATGTGGCGGCATCCTTAGAATTGTTTGCCTCTGTTGCTCTGCTGTTCTGGTATGTGTTGCGGATTGTGATGGCGTTATCTTCACGGGAGTAATGGCCGCAGCGGTACAGATTTGGCTATTGGATTTTGAAGCGATCGCCCCTGAATACGATCGCTTTTTTGCGGTGTTAAACCCCACCGAACAACACCGCGCCCGCCGCTATCACCACGAGCGCGATCGCCAACGCTTCACCCTGACGCGGGGCTGTCTGCGCTCCCTTCTCGGCTACCACACCGATCGCGCCCCCCAAGACATCCACTTCACCCCCACCCCCACCGGCAAACCCGAATTAACCGCATCCCCCTGGCAATTTAACGTCACCCATTCCGGCGATTGGGGCGCGATCGCCCTGCACCCCCAGCAGCCCGTGGGGATCGACCTCGAAACGATCCGCCCCCTTCCCAACGCCCTCGACCTCGCCCGCCGCTTTTTTTGCCCCGCCGAAGCAGAAGCGATCGCCGCCCTGCCCCCCGCCTCGCAAGCAGCCGCCTTCTTCACCCTCTGGACTCGCAAAGAAGCCTATTTAAAAGCCACAGGCGCAGGGATTACAGGCTTAAAAACCGTCGAAATTTCCCACACCTCGCCCCCGCAAATTCTCGCCCTGCACGCCCCGACGGATGCGATGGGGTATCTCACGGACTTACCCCCCCTACCGAATCTGCGGGGTGCGTTCGCCACATCCCAGCAACCCGATGCGATTGATTACCATTGGCTGAGGGCGATCGCGGATTTACCCGATTCCGCCGGTCTCACCACGGGCTACCAATCAACGTGAACCCCGACCAATAGTAGGGATGGCTGAGGGTGCGATCGCCCAATCGCGACAGTTCCGGCGGCAGTTCAATACTGCTTTTTTCACTGACAAGACGACCATTTTGCAGTGCCGTATTGCGATTTAATAATGCTAACTGGGCCTGCCGCAACGCCTCCGCTTTCGTGGGCATTTGGCCAAGCTGTTGATAAAACCCTTGCATTAACGCCAACGTCGCTAAATCATTGGCATACCAAATACTCGCCAAGGCTGAATTCACCCCCGTTTTGACCGCCAACCCCGCAAACCCAAACTCCGCCTCTTCACTGCCAAACGCTGTCCGACAAGCACTCAACACCAATAAATTCACCCCCTGTTGTTCCCAGGGAATCGCTTCAATCTCCTCCAAGGTTAGGGGTTGATCCCACAGTTGAATATAGGAATTTTCCAGGTTGCCCGCTTGGAATTCGGCGTGGGTGGCGAGGTGAACAATATCAACAGGAGTTTGCTGAGTTTGTTGCCAGTTGGCTAAGGTAACTTGATCGTTAAAGAGAGTCGTGGAGTAGGCGCTGGAAGTAGCGATCGCTTTTAATTCTGCCGGAACCGCAGGCAAGTCTGTTTGGGATTGAAAATCAGCAATTCCCATCGCCAAAACAGAAGAACGTTGCAAATTTGTGTAGTGGGTTTGGGTCAGGGATAAGCTCGGCACTAAACCCAGACTATACTGTTCAATTAAAAACTGATTCCCGTCATATAATGCCGCCATTGGCAAAGCCCGCAGCCCGGCATCCAAACTAAACACCAATGATTGAATATCAAAGCGTTTTAAGTCCGCCTGTAATGGTGCAATTAACCATTGATAAAGCTGTTCTGCATCGGGGCGATAACTCACCGTTTGCCGACGCACCGGATCACCGATTTCAAGTCTCAATGCTTGGACTGTTTTTAATAAATCAGTTTGGCTCACCGGGACAGTGTAGGAGAGGGGTTGACCCACCGGCGGAATCAGAATTAAATCCAGTTGATCCGGCTGAATAAAGGCATAAATCATCGCAGAGTTAATCCCGGTGGCTTCGCTGCGGGTCTTTAAAATCCCTTGCATTTCTACGAAACTCATCAAGCGTTGCGGCAGATCAACCCCAAGGCGATCGCTAAATTCACGACTATACAATTCATCAAGGGATGCGATCGCAGCTTCTAAATCGCCCCCCATAATCGAGTTATGGATCAGGGTGCGATCGCGGCTTTGAATCGTTTCCTGACCTTGGCTAGTGTTGAGAAGAATCGATCCTAAAAGATCCGGTGATATCCGCTTCCTAGGGTTAGGACGGGTCACATCTTGGAGCAGTGGCGGCAACAACGGCAGAGGCTGAATCACATTATCAGAAAGGATAGCTTCTTCAATTTGAAAACCCCCCAATGTGCCTGTTGCTGTGTTGTTCGGAAGGTCGATTTGGGCCGGCCTACCATAGTTGGAATAGTCTAAAGTATCTTGCCCAGGGCCACCATCTAAAACGCCGCCAAAATCAACAGCATTGCCAAACACGAACCGATCAGCAGCACTGCCACCCTGAATTTTTTGGACATTCTGAAATCCAAAAGAAACTTGGCTATTACTCATCCGGCCCTGTTGAGTCCCTTGCAGCGACCAGGTGGTGTCTTGATCAAATCCGATGAGCTCCTGCGCACCCACAATGGTTAACGGCGCACGATTGATAAAGTCCAAAGTTTCTGAATTATTGACAAATTCTATAGTTCCGGTGCTATTTGAGTTCCCTAATTGGGTTGAGCTAAATCCTTGAAACTGGCTAAGTTCTGATGTAGATAAATCCCAGGCAGGTGTTCCGCTATTTTGTCCGACACGAATATCCTGATTCATCGTAAACGAACTGAGGCTTAATGATCCTGTCCCTTCAACGGGGGATTTAATGCTTGAAGCATTAGCTGCAATGGTTAACGAATCAGTGTTGATGCCAACACCTCCCGATTGATTATTGATCGTGACACGATTAGCACTAAGTTTTACACTTTGGGCGGTGACGAGTGCTTGTAACTCAATTGTATTTTGAGCATCAAAGGTGAATGCTGTACCCGTGAGGGGGGCAGCAGAAATGATTGAATTGGCTCGGAAGGTCACATTTGGGCTTAAGAAGTTGAGAATAGCATCATCTTCAATCTCAATTTCTTGAGTTGCCTCTAAAATGATGTTCCCGGTTTGATTATTTAAGGCTGTATCTGAGATTCTAAACTCAGTGCCTGGACTATCTTCTAAGATTGTGGGTAATTGGCCATCATCATCCCCAAACGATGCGTTCACAATGAAAATTTTGGTGGGATCGAGGTAGAGGGTTCCGGTTGCACCGTTGGGGGCGGTAAGGTCGGCTTGACCGTCATAGGTGAGATTATCCCGTGATGAGACTTCGATAAAGCCGCCATTGCCGCCGTCACTGCCGCCCCGTGCTTCTAATGCACCGAGAAAGGCGGTGGCTTCGTTAGACCAGATTAAAATATCACCGCCGTTGCCTTCCGGGCCGGTGGTGTTGGCTCGAAGGGTGCTGCCTTGATCCACAATGACCCGGTTTGCGTCGGTGCCGACGGTGATCTGGCCGCCGCCGTGGGTTCCGGATGCGTCGAGGGTGGCGGCATTGAGGGCAATGCGATCGCCCTCGATCTGAATCCTTGGGGTATGGGTTGCATCGGTGCTCTGGGTGTCAAGCTCGCCGGACAGGGCTACCAAACCGGGCAACAGGGGCAACGCCAGATCAGACCCATTGAGGTGCAGCTTACCGTCGCGATTGAGGGCAATACTCGCAAGATCCGTCGGCCCCGTGAGCAGTTGAGGCAGTTCAAGGGCTGTGATCTGACCGGGGTGTGTGGCGGCGCGGGGGTCTACTTCGAGGCTGAGGAGATGATTGGGTTGGGAAATCCGAATTCGGGATGAGTTGGGGACTCCCACAACCTGAATTGTGCCCCCCGATGCGGTGAGTTGGCCGGTGTTGATTACCGTTTTGCCGAGCAAGCTTAGCTGTTGGCCGGGGTTGACGTGGAGGTGACCCGTATTGATCACGATGCCGCTGTCGGTGTCGCTAAAGATAAAGCCTTGGGGAGACCCGACGAGATCCGCGTAGGTATTGTTTTGGTAGGCGTGAAACGTGCCGTTGGCGAATTCGATGCCGGTGGCGGTGGTGGCGAGAAAATCAGCGGGTACATTGAGCTGTGCATTGGGGCCGAACACAATGCCAGCGGGGTTCATCAGGTAAAGATTGGAGTTGCCGCCGATGACACTGATCAAACCGTTAATGATCGAAGGATTGCCGCTGACTACGCGGGTCAAGATGTTCTGGATATTGGGATTGCTCAAAAATTGAGCGGTTTCGCTGGCACTCAGGCCAAAGTCTTGAAAGCTATGAAAGAGGTTTTGGTCAATGGTTGTGCCGCCCTGAATCGCAAATTCGTTGCCGCTGTGGATGACGGTGGTGCCGGTTCCATCGGGTGCTGCGGTGATGGATTGGGCACGGGCGGGCGATCCAAAAAGGGGGATCAGGGTGAGGCTGAGGCTGAGGAGGGTGAGGGTGGTGACGATGGGGCGACGGGAGGGGTAGGGGGGAGGCTCGACGGAACTTGCGATCGCAGCAGGATCATCCCGGCAAGCGGACTGCTGAACGACACAAGGATCATTGTGAAACGGATGGGAATGGTTCTTCATCGGGGGGAGGTGGTCAAAGGGGGAGAGTTAGGAGTCTGTTGCGATCGCCTGAACAGACCTACCTACAGATCTTTGGTCTGGTTGCTTAACCGGATGCTGTGTCGCAAGGGAGTTAGGCTAACCACAGTGCTACAGACTAATCACACCTCCTCATCTATTCCATCATTCATCCTTCAGAGTCTCTGTCAAGAAAGGGAGAGGTGTTGTGTTGGTCACAACGACTTCTCCCCTTCATTCAAGACTGTCTCTAAATGATCCGTATGCTTCGCTCAGAGAATATAAAACTCATGACGCGGTCATGATGAATAGTCTACTGAGTGAAGGTAGCGGCTGAAAACTCGCACAGTTGTGCAGAGCTCAGCAAGACAGACCAGTTATCCGTTGTCCTGTTACAGGGCGCAGATAGATTGACTGGGTTGGCTGCGTGGCGATCGCGGGCATAGGCCTGGAGCGGCTCGTACCACAAGCCTGCTGCGGCATAGGCAGCGGCGTTGGTGGTGGGGTCGAGACCTCGCACGCGCTGGGCGATCGCATCGTCCGCCGAGAGCCGCTCAACCCAGCCATCGATCATAATATTTCCCGTGGGATCATCGGGGTTGTACACGAGGCTCACATACCAATGGTAGACTTCCCCGGTTGCCAAGGCGTAGCGATCGCCCTCTGGCAGGTTAAAGGTCATAATGCCGCTGGTGGTGGGTGCAGCTTGTTCTACTTCATACACCAACACTTCATCCATCCCCGTGTCTAGATTATGACGATAGAGGGTGAATTTTACCGTTTGTGCCGCTGACACGGGGACATAGGCATAAAACTCAGGCCGCGCCGATAGGGTCAGGGGCATCACACCGGCAGGAACCAAGGTCTTGAGGTATGGCAGATCGATATCGGTTCGCGTGCCACCATCGCCAGCACTGCTCGGCGCACCGCGATCGGGGGGCGAAAACGCTCGTCGCGTGCCACCATCGCTAGCACTGCGTGGCGCACCGCGATCGGGGGGAACAAATGGCCCCCGCGTGCCACCATCGCTAGCACTGCGTGGCGCGCCCCGGTTGGGAGGGTTAAACGTTTGAGCCGTAACCGGATTAACCATCAGTACAACCCCTGTGCTCAGAGCGGTGCAGCAAAGGGCGGCAAGGGAGGGTTTCCAGAATTTAAAAGCGGGAGAAAAGGACATTGCCTCAGAAACTCCTTGAATAATCTTGATTATGGGGTTCGTAATGCTTCGGAAAACTATTGCTGCACCGAGCCGAAGGCTTGAGTCGTCCGAGACGAGAGGGGGACACGATTAAATAATCATCGTGATCAGGCAATCATCCGGACAATTTTCGATGCAGGGGGGCTGTGATTCTTGAAAGACGGACGAATATACGCAAAGTTAGAGTGAGCGATCGCTACAGCTTCAGACTAAACTCGCATCCAGAAAGAGACTGTTACGTTCGTGACTGTCCTACCGAGAAAGTACGGAGCTCAGCGAATAGGCAGCACACCATTGATATTCGTTAAGTTTACTGACTACCACCATAACAATAGATGAAAAATATGCCGCCATTCTAAAAGAATTGTTGAAATTGTTGATGCGATCGCGACACCAAATTCAAGTCCACAAAGGGAACACAGTTCCACGGATGAGCTGGTTTCACCATCAGTTTGGTGGAGGGATCTATGGGGTCTAGAATCTCTGCCTGTCCTCACCGCCCTGGGTCGTGGGATCATGCGCTGCCTCGCTCCTAGGTCGTGTGTGCTCTAGTTCTCTTTTCTCCAACTAAACTGACCAAGGCTAGGGTTCATGTCCCTAGCCTTGGTCATTCTCTTAATTTGATGAAACGAACCGCCGTTCGTTAGCGCAACACTTCGAGTTGAACAGGAGCCACGCCACTACCGAGCATCCCAATCGCACCCGCAGCCGCCCTGGAAAGATCAATGACACGACCATGAATGAACGGCCCGCGATCGTTAATCCGCACCACAACGGATGTACCGCTGTTCAGGTTAGTAACCCGGACTTGAGTACCAAAGGGGAGAGTCCGGTGGGCAGCGGTCAAGGCATTTTGGTTAAACCGTTCACCACTAGCACTACGGCGACCGTGGAAACCCGGGCCATACCAGGATGCCATGCCCCGCTGGGCTTGGCCGGTGGGCTGGGCTGATGTGTTGGGTTCGATGGTGGCACGGTAGCGGGGCCTGGGAACAATATTTCCCATGGCCAGGGGGCCAGCACCGCCTAATAAACGCCGCAGACGATTCGTGACTTGGAGCGCGTCTTGATCCCAGTTATTGGTGCTGTCGGGTAAGATGTGCTCTGTGTCAACTGACGTGATGGTTTCGTCCTCCAACATCACGAGGTAGGTTTCTTGCTCTTTATTCCATTTCAGCGTCAACTGGGCAGCCGCTTCAGGCGAGAGTTGGTTGATGCGATCGGCCACGATCGCAGCCCGCCAGAGGGGGTCCGTTTCCGCAAGGTCTAAATCGCCATCAATTACTTGGTCGGGGGTGAGAAAGCCGAAGGTAGATGCAGCGGTTTCAGGCTCGGACTCACCCAAAAAGGTCAAAACGGGAATGTTGTGAACGTAGAGCGTCACAGCGGGCGACGTTCCCATTGTGTGGGAATAGATTTCGGTGGTGCTAGGGGCGATCGCCACTGTGGTTGTGGTTTCGGATGCTGTGGTTTCAACAGCGATCGCATCGGTTTGGAGAGAGCTTTGCGCCGTTGCTGCGCTAGCTGTGCCAATCAGAGTGGTTAGTACAGTAGCGGTGACGCTACTCCAAAGTTGCTTAGTCATAGGCTGTATATATCGTGTCATCCCAACACTGGGGTCTAGACTGGTCACCTCAAATGCGATGCACGAAGTCTAAACGTTTCCTAATTCAGAACTGCCACAGCCTACCATGAATTTTTGTAACGGGAAACAGTAGGGACTGAAACCACACCCCCACCGCCTAAAAGTCAAACGATTTTTAATAGCCTAACCCCCGATGGTAGCTAGGGTTTTCCCCTTTTCGGGTGGGTTCAAATACCATTGATTTAAAATTCTGATAAGGGGAATTACTGATGTTCAGCCCTGCAATTTTTTGAAGAGTGTGAGGCTATTTTTGAACCAGGCGATCCTAAAATAACCTCTGTTCTCGTCATTAAATTGGGTCAACACCAATGGATTACAAAGAAGCCGGAGTTGATGTCGCCGCAGGCCGCTCCTTCGTTGAAAAAATTCGCCAAGATGTGCAAAGTACCCAACGGCCGGAAGTCTTGGGACAATTGGGCGGGTTTGCGGGCTGCTTTCAATTGCCGTCCGGCTATCGTGAACCGATCCTAGTGTCAGGAACAGACGGCGTTGGCACGAAGCTCAAAATCGCCCACAGCGTCAACCAGCACCACACCGTCGGCATTGATCTTGTGGCGATGTGTGTCAATGACATTCTGACTACCGGAGCAGAACCCCTCTTTTTCCTGGACTACATCGCCACCGGCAAGCTCGAACCGGAACAACTGGCCGAAGTGGTGGCGGGGATTGCGGAGGGCTGTCGCCAAAGTGGTTGTGCGCTGTTGGGGGGCGAAACGGCGGAAATGCCGGGGTTTTATGGGGCAGGGGAATACGATTTGGCGGGGTTTTGTGTGGGGGTGGTGGAAAAGGCCGATCGCCTCGATGGGTCACAGGTACAGGTGGGGGATATTGCGATCGCCCTCCCCAGCACCGGCATCCACAGCAACGGCTTTTCCCTCGTGCGCAAAATCATCGCCACCCAAGGCTATAGCTGGTCGGCTTGTCCCGATGGCCTCGGCGGTGCATCTCTCCTCGACATCTTCCTCGCCCCCACTCAGATCTACGTCAGCGCGATCCGTACTGCCCTGGCGGCGGGCCTCGATATTCACGGCATGGCCCATATTACCGGCGGCGGTCTCCCGGAAAATCTGCCCCGCTGCCTCAATCAGGGCCAATCGATCCGCGTCGATCGCACCGCCTGGACAAGTCCCCCGGTCTTCCAATGGCTCGCCCAGGAAGGCAACGTGACCGAGGCGGCAATGTTTGACACCTTCAATATGGGGGTGGGGTATGTGGTGATTGTGCCGGTTAGTGAGGTAGAGGCAGCGATCGCACAGTTCGCCCAGCAGGGCATGGATGCGATCGCGATCGGGGAAGTCATTCCCGGTGATGGGTCACTGGAATGGGCGGCGTGATCTCGTTAGGAATCAAACCCCGACGAGATCGCACACCATCACGTCGGGGCTTGGTCACCAAGCCCTTAATTTCCAAGCCCTGAGCCTACGCCAAACCCACCAGCTTCATGCTGAGATCCCACATCAGTTCTGCCTTTTGCTCATCGCTGGCCTCGTCAGAAATTTCTTGAGCAAAGGAGCGGCGGCCCGGCTTTTGGCGGTTGCCCCAACTCCAGTACATCCCCGATTCTTTCAGTTCAGGATCGTAGACCGTGGCGGCCACCCGTTCCCCGGCCAATTCTTGGGTGACGTAGCCGCCCGTGATATTTTTCTGGAACCAGGGAAAGATGGTTTGGAACAAGCCGTAATGGTTACGGAAGAGGGGCGTGTCGGCAACACAACCGGGATAGAGCGACGTGAAGGTGATGCCCGTCGATGCGTGATAGCGACGGTGGAGTTCGCGCATGGTGAGGACGTTGCAGAGTTTGCTGTCTTTATACGCCTTGCCGGATTTGAATTTTTTGCCGTTGATCATCGAGATCGGGGCTTTGAAGCCGTCCTTAAAGCCTTGGAGATCGCCCAAGTCCGGCGGGGCGGGGATGGGGATTTTGCCGCCGAGTTCCTTGGGGTTGGCGGTGACAGTGCCGAGGATGACGAGGCGTTTATCCGTGGCGTTGGACTGCTCGAAGTCGGCCAGCATTGAGTTGCAGAGGAGGAAGTGGCCGAGGTGGTTGGTGGCGACGCTGATTTCGTAGCCGTCGGGGTTGCGGAGAGGTTCATCCAGGAGGGGATAGTACACCGCAGCGTTGCAGACGAGGGCATGGAGGGGACGGCCGAGGCTGCGATATTTACTGACAAAGTCGCGGACGCTCTGGAAGTTAGCGAGGTCAATGGGCAGGAGGGTGTAGCGATCGCTGGGTATCCCGACCGATTGGGCAGCGGCTTCGGCCTTTTCCAGGTTCCGACAGGCCATGACAACGTGCCAACCGTCTTGTTTGGCGAGGGCTTTGGCAGCGTAAAGGCCGACACCAGAGGATGCGCCAGTAATGATTGCGGTTTTTTCTTCCATGGGGATTAACAGGCGATGGATCGTGAGTGAGACGTTTTTTATGATCTCACAGGGATGCGATCGCCCCCGCAATTGTTACAAAGGGTTAAAAACCAAGGAGGAACGTCACCCATTCCCCCTTAGCCCTAGGGGTAATGCGTTCCCTTAGTAGTTGAAATACACCCGCGAACCGGGGCGGATATCCATATGCCAAAACCCCTTACTCGGCCCCGCAATCCCCACGCCTTTAATCTCCGGGATCGACTTAATCACACTCAACAGGGTGGAATAATCCCCATTCAGAGGCCGCACATCCAACGCCCGCCCATACTTATGTTGAGAACGACCCGCACCGATGGCCAGATTCGGCGGCCGATAGGCACTATTGATCGCGATCGGCGACCCAAATTTTGATCGCACCTTGCCAAACACCTTCGCCATCGCAATCATATTGCGCACCACCTGATCCGCACTGCCAAAATCCGACGTGCTGATCGGTT
>CAZCWE010000110.1:0-7657 GCA_964502285.1 uncultured Spirulina sp.
AAAAATAATGTCATGAATACCATTCCCTCCCGCATTGACATTAATCTGACTGGCAATATTGCGATCGCCCAGTTCAATCTTAAAGGTTTCATTTCCCGCAAAGGGTTTGTTATCCACATTTTCTAGCAGGAAGGTTTGCAACCCAACCCCAAAACCGTTGGGTTGACCCAGCACGGGCAGCACCGAGAATAACTGTTCGTTGAGATTGCCACCACTGACATAGGTGATGTTCAACTCTTGAATAGAGCTTTTAGATCCCCCCTGGGGCGCATTCAAAACGGAGATTTTGACACGATCACCGGAACCAACTCCCGCTGTAAATAGGGAGGTTGTGGGATCAACTTGCAGGGGTGAAGCGTTGGCAGGAGGTGCCACTACTGAGACATTGAGCGTAAAGTCAAACTCTCCATCACTACTCACTGAATTAACAACATCACTGTTGAGATCAGGATTCGCAACATCAAAACTAATCCTTGTCGAGAAGATATCCCCCACCTGTGTGGTATCCCCAGTTAAGTTTAAATCAAATCTTTCAATGTCTGGGTTAGTGTTGGGGTTAGAAGGGGAGCCAAGGCCAGGTAAAGGGTTAGCAAAAGGTGCAGTGCTGGATACAAGGTTGAAGTCAACATCATTGTCAGAGTCTGGCTCTTGTATGATGCTGAGATCGTTCTGACCCACATTGCGAATTAGAAAAGAAAAGGGCGGTAAACTTTGGCCCGCAACTACGGTTAAGTTGAATGTTGTCCCATCTGTAATTGTGGTACCACCGAGTTGTGCGACAAAAACGGTAGGATTAAGCGGAGCGAAGGGAATGCCGGGAATATTAGAACCGGAATCTGCCGTCTCTTCAAAGGGAATATCATTCCCCACAAGGTTCTCCTCGGTGGGAATGTCAGGCGCAACCAGTCCTAGGCTTGCTGGATCAAGGCCCGCCTTGAGCGCAGCATAGTATGAAGACTCAATATCTTGGCCCGTGCCTGCGTTGTCTTTGATCGTTGAGTTAACGATTTTAGAGATTGTGATTTTAGAGGTATCCACAAGGGCAATCCCAGCTCCAACACTGGCACTGTTGTTACCTGTAATTGACACACTGTCGAGGGAAATTGATCCCCCGTCTGCCACCTGGATACCACCACCGCTCCCAGTAGTAGCAGTGTTGCCAGTTACGCTCACTCTGGTTAACGTCAACGAAGCAGGTTGACCGCCACTTCTGGTACCGGAGTCGCTCGCGATTCCGGCTCCACCATCTTCAGGGCCATCATTACCGGGCCCTGTACCTGTAACAGTGTTGTCTGCAATAATACTGTCTTCAATAATGAGCGATGCGCCATGTTCGTTGGTGCTGACGTTGAGGATGCCACCTCCGTCATCAGCAGCGGTGTTACTGCGGATGTCAGAGTTTCTAATTGTGACATTACTGCCTACATTGAGGATACCGCCCCCATCGTCGCCAAAGGGGTTAGCTCCATTAGCCAAACCATTACGAATGATCAGATTGTTCAGCGTGACATTCACCTGAGGATTAGTGGCACTTGAGATGGCCGCCATAATCCGAAAAGGGCCAGCGCCATTATCCCGTTGAATCGTTGCTTTGCTATTGGAAGTAATCGTTAAATCATCAGTGATTAGCGGTAAGCCAGTGGCACCAAAGATTGTAAAGTCTTGGCCACCTAGAACATTGTCAGGCAGGTTGAAAAATGTGTTGGTGAGGGTGATGGTGTCAGCCCCTGGGTTGTTATTGGCATCAATAATCGCTTGACGCAGTTCTGAAACCGTAGAAACCAAAAGGGCGGGGTAGGTGGCTTGGGTGTCGGGGGTGAGGGCGATCGCGCTTTGAATGGGGGCGGTTTGGGTGGAGAGAGTCCAAGTCCCGCCGAGATGAGATGAACCGGTGTAGGTGGGGTTGGCGGCTGCGATCGCACCCGTCGCCCGTCCTAACGCCTCCACAAACTCCCACCCGATCGCACCGTAGCCCACTTGACAGCCGTAGAGGAGCAATTCAAAGCGATCTGAAAACGCTGTACGCCAAGTGGAAAGCGCGTCTTGATACTGTGGGAGGGTGTCACGATCGAGGCGGGTCGAGCCGAGATAGAGGCGGCCCGGCGCACCGTGGCTGATCAGGTGAACACTGGTGAAGCCGGAATGGGAGCGGAGATAGTCGGTGATTTGGGCAATGCCGTCGCGGTCGGGGGCGAGGGTGAAGTGGGTCGCGCCCGGCAGGATACCAGCTTCGAGATGCGAGCGGTGGGGGACGGCGGCATCAAAGATCACGAGCATGCCTTGACCTGTGCGGCTGCTCAAACTCCGATTAATTAAGGTTGCGGTGTTCATGCAATATCTCCGTCACGCTTCGCTTGGATTGGCCAAAATACAACACTACTATAATCAGTCTGCCCTGCGTTCGGGAGGAATATAACAATAATTGTTTTTCCGAAAGGGATTTTCAGCATATTGGCGGAAAAGGGAATAGCGTTCGTTTAGATGAGTTGAATCGGTGCGGTCAATTCACGGCGGGGCACGACTTGGGCGATCGCACCCGCTTGCTCGTAGCCCGCATGACGCAGCGCGGCGAGACAGTCCGAAGCGCGATCGCGGGGCATTGCTACCAATAATCCCCCCGCTGTTTGGGGGTCAAAGAGGAGGGGATAAATCGGAGCCGTGGGCGATCCGGCAACCCTTGGGGCCGCCGTCAGGTTTTGGCCCTGGAGCGAACTCGTGAGGCCTTGGTTGATCGTCTGTTGTGCCCCCTCAAGGCAGGGAATCGCCGCCCCATTGAGCATCACACCCAGATCGCTGTGCGCCAGCATTTCCAACAGATGCCCCACCAGGCCAAAGCCGCTGATATCCGTGCAGGCTGTCGCTCCCCATTGGCGCAAAATCGGCACAGCGGCCTGATTGGATTGGGTCATAGCCGCGACCATGGCGGCGATCCAGCGGCCGGGTGCGCGGCCCCGTTCGGAGGCGGCAAACAGGGTTCCCGTGCCGATCGCTTTCGTCAAAATCAACACGTCCCCGTCTTGCAGTCCCTGGGTTCGCAGGGCGGTGTTGGGGGCGATGTAGCCTTGGCTGGTGAGGCTGAGGGTGAGGCGATCGCCCTCCGTTGTATGGCCGCCCACTAACGTCGCGCCCGTGGGTTTGAGTGCCGCTACGACTCCGGCTAGCACTTGATAGAGGGTTTCCGCCGTTACCGAGGCCACCCCATAGGGCAGCGTTACCCCAGCCAGCACCGTCTGCGGCGTGGCTCCCATCGCCCAGAGGTCACTGAGGCAATGATTCACCATGATGGTGCCGAATTGGTAGGGGTCGGTGATCGGGCTGGTGAAATGATCGAGGGTTTGGACGAGGTGGGTTTTGGGAGGGATGCGGCTGATGGCGGCATCGTCGGGGGCATTGAGACCGACGAGCACCGCCGGATGGGGCGGGATTTGGAGCCGTTGCAATGCAGTTTGTAACACCGTTGCGCCGACTTTGGAGCCGCAGCCGGAGCAGTACATGGTGGGATGGTGGGGCGGGAGGGGGAGGGCGGTTTTCGGGGGGGACAGCATCGGGGGAAGATCGCGAAATTGAGCCATGAAGGCGCGATCGATGCGGTCTTTCCAACGCCAGAACCAGGACGATCGCCCACTGAACGGCCCCCAGGAGGCGATCGCCTCTCGATCCCCCGTGCCAATGAGAGCGAGATAGGTTTTTTGGGGGTTGTAGGGTTTGAGGGGTTCCCCTTGGAGGGCGCGACGCAGGTTTTGCACGAGGGGCAAGCCTTGACGGACGGCGAACACTCCCGCTTTGGGGCGGGGATGGCGGGCGATCGTGGCAATGTCTCCCGCTGCGAAAACCTGGGGATGGGAGAGGCTTTGGAGGGTGTCATGAACGAGGATGAAGCCGCGCTCATCGGTGTGCAGGCCCGACGCGCCGATCCAATCCGGGGGGGCGGCTTGGGTGACCCAAACGGTGCGATCGCAGTCCACCGTTAACCCCGATGCACAGCGCACCCGCTGCCGCTCCACCTCCACCACAGTTTGATCACACTGCACCTCAATCCTGCGCTCTTTCAGCACCGTTGTAATCAATCGCGCCACGCGGGGATGATGGCCGGTCATTAAGCGATCGCCCCGATGGAGCACCGTGATCTGAAACTGGGTCGTGGGGAGAATTTGCCGCAATCGTGCCTCCACATTAATCGCCAATTCCACCCCGCCCGCACCGCCCCCCACGATTACCAGTCGCCACTGTTTTTCCGGTTGGCGGCGCACTGCGTCGAGGAGAGTGTGCCAGGCGGCGAGGAATTGGGGGACGGGTTTGGCGGGGATGGCGTGGTCGGCTGCACCGGGAACCGTGGCGGCTTGGGGGGTGCTGCCGATGTCGATGGAGAGGAGATCGAACTGTACCGGGGGGCGATCGCGACACAAGATGCGATTTTGCTCCAAATCCAGCCCGATCGCACGGCCGTGATAGAACCGCGTTCCGGCCCGTTGGGCGAGGCTGTAGAGGTCAATATGGGCATCCTCGTGATCGTAGAATCCGGCGACGTGACCCGGCAGCATGCCGGAATAGGGGGTATCGATGCAGTCGGACAGGAGGGTGATTTGCAGGCCCGCGATCGCATTCATCGCTAGGTGCTTGAGGGCGATCGCATGGCTATGCCCCCCACCGAGTAACACCAAGTCTTTGACGATCGGATACCGAGCAATTTGCAGCATGGGGGAACGTTCCGGGGACAAGAGCAATCATCACAGCCAGGGACGACCCCCAACCCGACGCTTCACAATTTTAGAATGGCATCATGCACTTATCCTGTTTACGACTGAGTATGAAATCAATTCTCCTCACCCTCGGCACGGCGGCCTGTTTGTTAATCGGCTCCGATGCGATCGCGAAACGCTCACCCCAACTCGCCCCGCGCCCCACCCTCAACGCCGCCGCACCCCTCCCCACGCCCCCCATCCAGATCGCCCACTACGACCCGATGATGCTCGAAGCCCTCAACGAGGCGATTCGCAGCAGCCCGGACAATGCCCGCGCCTATCAGAGTCGCGGCATGATCTGGATTCACATGGAAGACTACGCCCAAGCGATTGACGATTTCGCGGCGGTGATTCGCATTGAACCCAACAACGCCCAAGCCCATCTCTACCGGGGCACGTCGTATTTTTGGCTGCGGCAGTATGAACCGGCCTTGACCGACTTCGATCGCGCCTTGAGTCTCGATCCGGAGGTAGCAGTGGCCTATTTCAATCGGGGTTATGTGCGGCGGGCGACGGGGGATTTTGCCGGGGCGATCGCGGATTTTGAAACCGGGCTGCGGTTGGCCATGGCGGATCGGGATTTTGAAGCGGCCCAATCGGCGCGGGATATTCTGGCGGATTTGACCCAGTTGCCTGAGTTAAGCCGCGATCAACTCTTGCAACGGGGGGCGACGAAATTGACTGCTGGGGATTACCTGGGGGCGATCGCTGACTTTAACGAAGTGCTGCGTCGCGATCCCCAACAACTCCCCGCCTACCATCAGCGGGGCATGGCTTGGATCGCCCTGGGCAATGTTGAGGTGGCGATGGAGAGTTTTAACGAGGCGTTGAAGATTGATCCAGACAATGCGATCGCCTACCAAGAACGGGGCAAAGCCTACCTCGAACAAGCCCAGTTTTCTAAAGCAATGGCCGACCTCGACCAGGCGATCCAACTTGATGCCACCCTCACCGATGCCTACTATCACCGGGGCTTAACCTACACCGAATTGGAACGCTACCAAGATGCCCTCGCGGATTTTTCCGTCGCCATTGCCCAAGACGACCAATTTGCCCGCGCCTACGGGGGCCGGGGGTTGGCCTATTACCATCTCGGCGAACAACAAAACGCGATCGCCGACCTCCAAACCGCGATCGACCTCTTCACCGCCACGGGCGACCTGATCAGCCTGCAACAAACCCTTGGCTTATTAGAAGTGGTGAAATCAGATTAGTCCTCCGAATTCTCTAAATCCTCAAGGCAGCCCGTGGCGATGGCGATCGCCTCCGGTTGCTGGATGCCAGGGTTAACCTGCATCCGCGCCGGGCTGGGGGTTAGCCGGGTAGCGGCTGGCGGCACGGGCCAGGGTGACGCGGTAGAGGAAGTAGTGTTCGTCCCCAATTAAACCGTTGCGAAATTCGGAGAGGGGCGCGATCGCTAACTCCGGGCGGGTCGCCGTGAGGGAAGCATTGAGGACGAGGAGTAATTCTGGTTTGCCCGCTTTGAGGAGTTGAGTGACGTGATCGAGAATGAGATCCGGGGTTGCCTCGGTGCGTTGGGAATTAAAGAGGGTAAAACTGCCCAATTCGCCCCGTTCGGGGTAGTACATTCTGCGGTTTAAATAGCCACAAATGGGAGCCATATTGGCATCCCGACTCCCCACCATAAAAAGCTGATCGAGGTTTTCTTGTTTGATGTAGTGTGTGGTGGCTTTACTGGCGGAAAAGGGGGTGATGTGGTCGCGGGTGTAGGCAATCAGTCCGGCGATCAGTTGAGCGGTGAGAATGACGGTGAAGACGGGTTTTTGATAGCGTTTAACCCATGCATAGAGGGATTTTAAAACTGTTGAAAAAGGGACGGTGGCGAGATTTTTGGGGGTGCAGTCAGCGGCGATCCACAGGGCCACAATTAAGACCAAATATAAGCTCCCGTAATGGCGCAGGGAACCGAGGAATTTTACATAGGTAAAGCTGACAATTTCCAGGGATGCCAAGAGGTAGAAAAAGAGGGCGACGGGACGTTTGAGGAGGGCGATCGCAAAAAATCCTAAGAGCCCTAGGGACAGCACCCCAAAAAAGATCCCGTCAAAGAACTTGGCATCACCCGGAATGAGCACGACAATATAGGCGCTCCAAATCCGCGACAGCGATCGCCCCAAGTGATGCCAATCCCATTGGAAAAACCAGCGGCTTAATCCCCCTTGGAGCGCACTATCAGCCGGTGGAATCAGCACATAGGCAGCACTAGCGAGGCCGAGGAGAGCGATCGCTGCACTGCCGACGAGATCCCAGACTCGACTTTGGGCGCGAATTTGGGCATCACTCAACCATTCCACCGCCAAGGTCACCAGCAGCGCAAAGCCAATAAAAAACGCATAGGCATTGCAATTGGCCATCAAGGCAATGAACAAGCCCACCCAGGCATAGGTGCGGCGGCGCGTCGGCCAGGCCACACAAAAACTGAACAGAAAGAGCATCCCGATCGCATAGTTGCGACTGATCAGCAAATATTCATAAAACGGGTAATAGCCAAACATGAGCAGCAGTTTCTGCCAGGGCGCAAAGGGAGCCGCCCGCCACAGCAACACCATCGACCCGATGCCCAGGGCGAGATGGTAAAGCTGCATCACCACGGGGTTATCCGTCCCTTGGTTCAACACCGCCAAGCTCAAATACCAGAGCAGCGGATGCCCCTCATATTTGACATTGGCTAAAAAATCCGCTAGCGACTCGCTATCGCGCACAATTAACCAGACATTCAGTTCATCGCGCCACATTGCATGGTTCAAAATGCCCACGAGTCCCAGGGCGACGAACAGCGTTAAGGCGATAAACTGCGATCGCTTCGGGTCGATTGCAATGGATTTCCACAGCGTTTGCATCAAAAATTTTGCGGGGGCTTGAGGGTCAGTGCGTTCCGGTAAGGGAAGCAGCCA
>CAZCWE010000110.1:7671-10737 GCA_964502285.1 uncultured Spirulina sp.
GTATCAAGGAACCTCCCTCCTGTGCGCCCGAAATGCCAAACGGGGATGCCGTGATTAAGACGACATCCCCGTGGGAATTGTGATTCAGGACATGGGTGATCCTCAGGACAAGACACCCAGAGGCTTCAGCAAGCCGCCTAGACTACCACAAGCCAGGAATCGGAGCCGCAGCAGGAGCGGGAGTCGGATTCACTGGCGGCAAGGGAGCTGCGGTAGTGCCGCGATCGCTCAAGGATTCTTCCAACTGGGCCCACAGAGACGCTGTGCGCTCTTCGAGAGGGGGTAATTCTTCCGGGGCATCGGTGTAGAACACACCATAGTGACGAGGATTGCCGCAGGTGGGGTCTACATTGTTCATGCAGTCCATGCTGGTGAGGCTGTCCTTCATATAGTCCGGCATCGGAATCATGTGATCTTCAGGCACTTCATACATTTCGCCGCCGCAATCCATACTGGGGTTGTTGTTGCAGATAAACCCGCTGCGGGTCAAACCATCTTCTTCCAGGTCGTACAGCAAGTTGAGCGCGGACACGGGATCATAGTCCATGGGATCGGTGCTCAGGATTTGAGCGGCAGCCGAGGGCGCGATCGCAGCGATCCCCGCACTAGCGAGACCCAACGTTAAAAAGAGAGACTGTAAACGCATTGCCATATACTCCTCAAAATGTTCATAACTTAGGCAAGTCGTACCCATTCTAACCGTATCCACTGAATATCAATCCCACCTCCATGAATCGTTAATGATTATTCTCGTGCCCTGGGGCGTTCCCCTCCACTCCACAAGCACCACGATCTTCCTTCCCCTGGGCTCACCATTTCCTGATCCCGCCCCCAATTCACCCCGGATTCAAAGCAACGGGTAGAATAGTCTAGAACCATCTCGTCCCCGCCTCGATCAAAGCATATCGCCCCCGATGCTATGCCCCTCTTCCCAGCTTTAGTCACCCTGTGGGTGAGTTCTCAATTCATGACCCTTGGATTCAATTTATGAGTAGCTTTAAACGTCGTCAATTTCTGCAATACGGCTCCCTCGTGATTGCCTCTGGCATGATCACCGCCTGTGGTCAAACTCCCGACCAAACCGAGCAACCGGAGTCGGATTCTACCGAGGCCAAACCCTTAGACAAAGTCACCTACGGGACTAATTGGTATGCCCAAGCCGAACATGGGGGATTTTACCAAGCCGTTGCTACCGGCATTTATGAAGACCACGGCCTCGATGTGACAATTCAAATGGGCGGCCCCCAAACCAACGGGACGCAATTACTCATGTCCGGAACCCTTGACTTTTTCATGGGCTATGGCACAGATGTGATCAAGGGCGTGGAAGAAGGCATTCCGAAAATTGCCGTCGCTGCCATGTTTCAAAAAGATCCCCAAGTCTTAATTGCCCACCCCGATCAAGGGATTGAATCCCTTGAAGATTTAAAAGGACGACCGATTTATGTGTCGGCGGCGGCGAGTAATACCTATTGGCCCTTTTTGAAGTCTAAATATGGGTTTACTGATGATCAAAAACGCCCCTACAACTTCACCCTCGGCCCCTTTTTAGCGGATAAAACCGTGGCGCAACAGGGGTATTTATCCTCAGAACCCCTCAAAATTGAGCAGGAAGGGGGCTTTGAGCCGGTGGTTTTATTGTTGGCCGATTCGGGATATAACCCGTATTCGACGATGATCGAAACCCGGCGGGAGATTGTTGAAAATAACCCGGATCTTGTGCAGCGGTTTGTGGATGCGTCGATTAAAGGGTGGTATAGCTATCTGGACAATCCGGAGCCGGGTAATGAATTGATTCAGGAGGCGAATCCGGAAATGTCAAGCGAACAGATTGCCTACGGCATTGCCAAAATGAAGGAGCATGGAATTTTGCTGTCGGGGGATGCCCTCGAACAGGGAATCGGGACGATGACGGCTGAACGCTGGCAAGACTTTTTTGAGTTTATGGTGGCGGCGGATGTGTTTAAGGCAGACACGGACTACACCCAAGCGTTTACCTTGGATTTCATCGGTAAGCCGTTGGGCTAGGCTCCATGACGGGTAATGTGTTGCTGCTGTATCGGTGGGGTGAGTGTGCTGGCTCTGGAAATTAAAACGGGTTTAATGACACGATGGTTTCAATGTCACAGCTAGGATCAGATTATGTTCTCAAGCTGCAACAGATTAGTAAGGTGTACCGTAATGGCACGATCGCACTGCGGGATGCGAATTTAGCGATCGCCCCTGGTGAGTTTGTTAGCCTCGTCGGGGCATCGGGCTGCGGTAAAAGTACCGTGTTGCGGCTGATTGCGGGCTTGGGTGAGCCTTCGGCGGGAACGATTCAATGGCACAAGCCACATCAGGCGCAGGATTTGGCGTTTGTGTTTCAAGATGCGGCGCTGATGCCCTGGGCGACGGTGCTAGATAATGTGCGCTTACCCCTCACCTTGAATAAAACCAAGCCCAACCAGGCCCGCGCCCTGGCCCAGGATGTGATTAATCTGGTGGGGTTGACGGGGTTTGAGTCGGCCTATCCCCGTGAATTGTCCGGGGGGATGCGGATGCGGGTGTCCATTGCGCGATCGCTGATCACCACGCCGCAAGTGCTCTTGATGGATGAACCCTTTGGGGCCCTCGATGAGATGACCCGCAGCAAGCTCAACAGCGACCTGCTCCACCTCTGGCAACAAAAGCAATGGACGGTGGTGTTTGTCACCCACAATATCTATGAAGCGGTGTATCTCTCCCAGCGCGTCGTCGTGATGGCCCCGCGACCGGGACGCATCCATGCTGAAATTCCCATTGATGCCCCCTATCCCCGCGACGAAGACTTCCGCACCTCGGCTCAATACAACGACTATTGCCGCTCCGTGGCAGCCCAGTTACACCTCGCAATGCAGGACGATTAGATTCGATAGCCATGCCAACGTCTCAAAACACAGCCCCCCGCCCCACCGTGACCCCCACGCCCCTGCCGATGCGATCGCCCGCATCCCGTTGGGGGCAGCGCTTGCGATCGCCCGAAGTCCTCGCCCCGATCGTCGTCGGTATCTGTATTCTCGTGGCCTGGGAACTCTTTGTCCGCAT
>CAZCWE010000111.1:0-6477 GCA_964502285.1 uncultured Spirulina sp.
TCTCGGGCGGTGCGAAGCGCCTCGTCTCACTCGCGCCTCCCGCCATCAAGTCGGACCGCACGAACGTCCCGTGACCCTGTTTCACGTCCAGGATGGCCATCTGCCCGAGGATCCGGTACGCCTCGCGCACGGCGTCTGCGTCGGTCAGGTCGAGCTGGACGCCGCCCACGTCGGTTTTGTGGGTGATCGTTTCCGAGTGTAGTTTGAGGACAACGGGATAGCCGATCGCTTCGGCTTGGGCAACGGCTGCGTCGGCGGAGGTGGCGATCGCCGTCGCCACCGTCGGAATCCCGTAGGCATCGAGCAACTGCTTCGACTCGTATTCCGTCAACAGGTTGCGCCCTTCGGCCCGCACCGCACTAATCATCGCCGTGACGCGATCGCGCTCCGGAGCTTGCTCCTCATCCATCGCAATCATCGGCGTTTCATACAAGCCCTGCAAATTGTAGGAATACCGCCACATATAGTTAAAAACATGGGCCGCCGTATCCGGGAACGGCAACGTAAAAATCCGCGCATGGTTCAACAACTGCTCACCCGGCGTAATCCCATCGCCCCCCATCCAACTGGCCAAAATCGGCTTCGCCGGTCGGCTAGGGTCTTGGAGAATCTCCACAAACTGCTTGGCCGTTTGGGTCGGGTCAGTCATCGCCTGGGGCGTGAGAATCGCCAAGAGGCCGTCACTATTGGGGTCATCGAGGGTAATCCGGATCGCTTCGGCATAGCGATGGGGGTCCGCATCCCCCAAAATATCCACCGGATTGGCATGGCTCCAATGGGGCGGCAACAGTTCATCCAGTTTCGCCGTTGTTTCCGGCGACAGCTCCGCCAACTTCCCCCCTTCGGAAATCAGCGCATCGGTGGTCAGCACCCCCGGCCCGCCGGCATTGGTCAAAATCGTGAGGCGATTCCCCTGGGGACGGGGCTGTTTCGCCAACACTTCCGCCATGTTAAACAGGTCGTCAATCGTATCTACCCGCAACACCCCGCACCGCCGGAATGCCGCATTCAGCACCTCATCACTGCCGGCCAGCGCCCCCGTATGGGAGGCCGCCGCCGCCGCTGCTGCCTCAGTCCGCCCCGCCTTGATCACGATAATCGGCTTCGTGCGGGCCACTTCCCGGGCCGCCGACAAAAACGATCGCGCATTGCCGATGCTCTCCATATAGATCACAATACTGTGGGTATCGGGATCATCACCGAGGTAATCAATCAGATCCCCCCAATCCACATCCAGCATCGACCCAATGGAAATAAAGGCACTAAAGCCCACATTTTCCCGGAAACTCCAGTCCAAAATTGACGTACAGAGGGCCCCGCTTTGGCTGATGAACCCCACATTGCCGGGGCGAGCGATCGCACTGGCAAAGGTCGCATTCAACCCCGACACCGGGCACATCACCCCCAAACAGTTCGGCCCCACAATGCGCAGATTCCCTGCCCGGGCCTTCGCCAAAATCTGCTGTTCAAGCTCGACCCCCGCCGCCCCAATTTCCTTAAAGCCCGCCGAGATAATGATCGCCGCCTTCACCCCCACCGCCACACATTCATCAATCACCTGGGGCACTGCCAGCGACGGAATCGCAATCACCACCAAATCCACCGACTCCGGAACCGCCGCCAAATTGGGATAGGCCTTAATCCCCAACACACTCGCCCGCTTCGGATTAATCGGAAACACCGTCCCCCCAAAGGGATGGCTAATCAAATTCCAGAGCAGAGTTCGTCCCACACTCCCCGGTTTCTCACTCGCTCCGATAATCGCAACAGACTGCGGTTGAAAAAAAGCTTTCAGCGGCTGTTGATCGTAGCGCAACACATTCTGAGCAGGATCTGCGGCTTGCATAGAAGAACTCATCATAACGACTTAGGGATAGACAGACACGAACAGTCATCAAATCCAACAGCTTTTGCTAGGTTGGTTAACATTTGAATCAAAATGAATTGATCCTGACTGTAGCTAGTCTCATTTTACGGATCACCCCAGATGATCCCCAAGATTCCCTATGATTCTTTTAACAAAGTCATCCCAAAGCCACATCAAAATAGTGGTCAGCATTTAACATTAATTTAATTTTTTGTTTGCCCTCGGTTTTAAGCTTTAGCATCAGCCTGTTTGCGTCACCATCCCCGCAATTTTTCGTCAGAAGTCTCGCTCAAGTCTCAATCCACCGGAGCAAATCACAGATCTCCTCTCCATCCTTGCAATCCCGACATCAAAAATCACCCCTCATAAATCACCTTCAACCTTGAAACTAAGGTGATGCGCCCTCACTCATGAAGTCAAGATCTCCAACCCCAAAGGGTTTAAGCTCCTTATCTATAAAAAATCAAATCGAATTTTTCGATGTCCCCCTAGTACAGGCAATTCAAGAAAAACAACACAGGACAAGACATTCAGGCAAAGATATCAAACAAAAAACACCCATCATTTGTCAAAAAATAGGGACTGCACATAGAACGTTATCGATAATATTTGTTGCGGAAGCTCTAGTCTATTTGAGTTGTTTTAACGATCGCAGCTCTATTTCATTCATGACAATCATCATCACCGCCAAGCCAAGCTTTTAGTCATTGTTTTGTTTAGAAATTGTGCTAGATCGCGATAGAGCTAATATTGTGCGATATAATTGTCAGGCCGATCTAGGCGATCGCCACACTCCAATTGAGTGCCTCGGTTGCGTGATTGGGCAGTCATCAAGCATCTTGAGTCTAGTGATCGAATAGTGATCTCATGATTACACGGCTTTAAACCATCACTTGCGGACGGAACTTGATCGTGATCATGAGTGTCTGCAATCAACCCGGCTTCATACCGTAACCTCTGCAATGCTGCCAAATCAATGTTGAAACGGTCTTTTTCGCCTATTTCGCTCCGTTTGTTCTTGATCATTCCCCTCCTGCTGCAAATCGTTGTGATTGTTGGCTTGACGGCCTATATTTCTGTGCAAAATGGTCGGCGCATGGTCAATCAACTCGCGAAGCAACTAACCATGACCATCGGCGATCGCACCAAAAGTGAAATCAGTCAAAATCTCATCGTTCCCCTCACCCTCCAAAACGTTTACCGCGCCAGCTACAAAAGCGGACAACTCGATTTTCAGGATCGGCTGGGGCTAGAACGCTTCTTCACAGGACAACTCCAATCCCAAGCCCTCGTCACGGGGTTATCCTTCACAACGCCAGCCGGGGATTTTATCGGTGTCGAACAGATTCGGAACGAGACCCGACATCTCCGCGTGCGCAATGCCGAAACCGCCCCCAATCAACATATCTACCGCCTCGCCCCCAACGGCGATCGCACTGACTTCATTGCCGCCAATGCCTACGATCCCCGCATCACACCGTGGTACACCCAAACTATTCAACATTATCGTCAACGGTGGAACCCAGTCTATCTCGACAAAAAGCAGTTAAAAACGAGCCTTTCTCGGCCGGTGTATAACGTTCAAAACGATTTAGCCGGAGTTTTGAATATTGAAATTTCATTGAATCAACTCAATGATGTTTTTAATGAATTATTTGCCGACGGGGACACCTCTTTTTTTGTCATTGACCAAGATAACTATCTCGTCGCCACATCCACACAAGAAGCCCTGTATCAAAAAAACCATCGTTTACGAGCCGGACTCAGCAACTCTCCCTTAATTCGGCAAGTTTCTCATCACTTAAAAAACACGAATTATCAACAATTATTTGAAAATAATACATCAAAATCCATTCGCATTCAAAACCAAAATTACTATATTTACACAACTCCATTGGATGATCTTGATTTGAAGTGGGCGTTGGTCGTCATCTTACCCAAAACTCAATTAGGGAATCATCTCAATGCCATGATGACTCACACCATCATCCTGTGTATCGGTGCGCTGATCATCGCGACAATTTTCAGTACATTGACCACACGCATGCTAGCAGCCCCATTACTCAACCTCGTGGGGGCAAGTCAACAAATTGAGCAGTCTAATTTAAAAGATACGCTCACCATTGAGCCGAGTTGGATTCGAGAACTGGAAATTCTCAGAACTGCATTTCTCAAAATGCACCTCAAGATTCAGGAAACAGTAGCGCAACTCAATAGCCGTCAGGAAGATCTAGAAGCCTACATTGAAGATCAAAATAGTCTATTCAGGGCAATCTACGAAAATGCAGGGATTGGGATTGGTTTAACAAATTTAGAGGGTTACATTGTTGAGAGCAATCCCGCCCTGCAAAAGCTGTTGGGCTATGACGAAGATGAATTAAAACGATTGCATTTTTCTGAATATACCCATCCCGATGATTTGGACGCTGATACCACCCAAGTGACTGAAATCTTTGCGGGGAAGCGGGATAACTTCACGATGGAAAAGCGTTACATCCGTAAGGATAAAAGCATTGTTTGGTCTCGGATGACCCTGTGTTCAATCCGTAAAAATGGTCAACTGGAATACACATTTTGTATGACAGAAGATATTACAGATTGGAAGCAAAGCGAGGCCCAGAATAAAGCTATTTTGTCTGTTTTGCCTGATCTGATTTTACATGTTGATTATGAGGGACGATATTTAAACTATTATGCCATGCAAGACAAAGATGTCCTTGATATCGTTACGGTGAGTCAACAAAGACTAGGGCATTTTATCCATGAGTTCTTACCTCAGGAGGTCGCACAACGACATTTATATTTTATTCAGCAGGCGATTTCCACCCAGACCCTGCAATGCTACGAGCAGGAAATTGAAGTCAATGGGAAATTACAATTTGAAGAAGTTCGCATTGCCCATAGTGGAAATAATGATGCGGTGATGATCATTCGTAATATTAACGATCGCAAACGGACTGAATTATTTTTGCAGCAGGCAATGGAAGCAGCCCAAGCGGCTAATACAGCGAAAAGCCAATTTTTAGCGAATATGAGCCACGAACTGCGCACCCCTTTAAATGCCATTCTTGGGTTTACCCAGGTGATGGCACGGGATAAACAGTTGAGTTTTGAGCATCAGAATCATATTCACATCATTAATCGTAGTGGCGAACATCTCCTGGGTTTGATTAATAACATTCTAGATTTGTCCAAGATTGAAGCGGGTCGCATTACTCTGCAACCGGAAAGCTTTGATCTTCATACTCTGTTCCAAGGGTTGATGGATTTGCTCAGTACAAAAGCGCAGGCGAAGGGGATTATTCTGCGCTGTTGTCTGGATGAAGATGTGCCGGTGCTGCTCTACGGTGATGTGAATAAACTCCGTCAAGTTTTAATTAATTTGCTGGGCAATGCGATTAAGTTTACGAATCGGGGGAGTGTGATGCTGCATGTGCGCAATGAGACTCCTGACGCAACGCCAGCGACGCTGCAATTTACGGTTACGGATACGGGACAGGGGATCGCAGAGTCGGAGATTTCTCTCTTGTTTCGAGCGTTTGAGCAAACGGGGGCGGGGATTCAATCCCAAAGTGGAACGGGGCTGGGGCTGGCGATTAGCCAAAAGTTTGTGATGTTGATGGGGGGGGAAATTCAGGTTAAAAGCACGTTGGGCCAAGGGTCAACGTTTTATTTTTCGCTCCAGTTGCCTCCGGGTCGGGCGGAGGATGTGATGGTGAAGGAGTCATCGTTGCCGGTGGTGGGGTTGGCTCCGGAGCAACCGGCGTATCGAATTTTGGTGGTGGATGATCGTTGGGAAAATAGCCATTTGGTGGATCAGTTGTTGACGAGGGTGGGGTTTGAGGTGCGGACGGCGGCGAATGGTGAGGAGGGGATCGCGGTGTGGGAGGCGTGGCAACCGCACCTGATTTGGATGGATATGCGGATGCCGGTGCTTGATGGATATGAGGCGACGCGCCGGATTAAGGGGACGGAACAGGGACAGCAGACGGTGGTGATTGCGCTGACGGCGAGTGCGTTTGAGGAGCAGCGATCGCAGGTGTTGGCGGCGGGCTGTGATGATTTTGTGCGCAAGCCGTTTCAGGAGGCGGTGCTGTTTGAGAAGATGGCGCAGTATTTGGGGGTGGTCTATGTCTATGGTGAAACGGGAATTACGGAGATCACAGAAATCGGGCTGGGCGATCGGGAGGATGTGGATCTGACGGAGTTGATCCGGGTCATGCCGGCGGCATGGCAGTCTAAAACGCTTGAGGCGACGATCGCAGCCAATTCTAGCCAAATTCTGGACTATTGCGAGGAGATTCCAGCGGAGGCGATCGCCCTGGGTGAGCAGATTCAGCACTGGCTCGATGAGTTTCGCTTTGACCTCCTCGAAGACTTGCTCCTCACGTCGTCCGCTGCGACTTCGGAGCTAGGCGAACATCCTGATCGAACGTGAAGGAGCGATCGCGGACAGCGATCGCTCCTCTTCAGGATTGCTGATCCCGATCAATCAACTGCCGTAATTCCACCGGGCGCGATACCCCCGGTGACCTCGTCACCGACCTCGTCGCCATCGAGGTGGCGACCGGCGAGCGCCGCGTGCTGGCCGACGACGGCCGTGCCTTCGA
>CAZCWE010000111.1:6487-10645 GCA_964502285.1 uncultured Spirulina sp.
AGGTGCGACCGTAGCCCAAGCCCCCGCGCCAGAAGGGATCAAGTTGGCGTTGCACTTCTTGGGGGGATAACCCCGCGACGACAAAATCAACCCCGTGGCCTTGAATGTGGGTGGAACGGCTGGCTCCACCGATGGCGCGATTGACCGCAGGCGGGCGATACCAACTGGTGATCGTGATGGAGCGACCACCGAGGCGATCGCGCACCTCTTGCATCCGGGCGGCCATTTTGACGATGTTGTTGGTGATGCGTTCGTTTTCCGGGAGGCGCGTCCCGTTTTTCGTCGCCTCACCCCAGGAGAAATTCCCCCCAGGGACAATCGGCGTGCCCGTGGTGAGTTGACCTTTCCCGGCAACTCGAATTAATCGACCGCTGGGCTGGGGCGGAGCGGGAGGCTCTTGGGGCGGCGCGTAGGCTTCGATGTGCAGGGTGTCCACATGGCCTTCAAAGACATACCAATCGGTGCGATCGCCCAAGGGATTTTCCAATTCAACCTTGAGGTGCGATCCCAAATCCGTAAAGGTTTTGACCGCTAATTCCCGCTGCGACACCGAAATTTTGTCCTCATCCCCCAGTTGAGTCGAACTAATTGGTTTTTGCTTAAAGACCGTATCTTGGTTAATCACCAAGGTTCCGGACTGCGAAATGACCACATGGCCTTCAAAGACATACCAGTCTTTTTGGTCTGCGATCGCATTATCTAGCGTAATTTTGTAATGTGCTCCCGATTTGTCAGCACTGCTAATCCCATATTCTCCTTTCTCCACCGTGACTTTTTCCCGATCACTCAACTCCGTTGACTGCACCGGCTTTGCCTTAAAGATCGTGTTTTGATTAACAATTAGGGTAGACATCGTGAAAAACAGTTGTTGTCCGCAAATAGATCGTCTTTGATCCTACCGCTGTTCTTCAACATCCTGGCTTCTTCATTAACCATTTATCCTGAATCTTCAAATCTCTTGACATACTCTCCCCTCAGCAGATTGATCCAAGCTCAACTCCTTTTGATTCGCATCTTTGATCATAAAACATCATGATCATGGGGTGCATCCCAACTCAAAGTCTCTCTCCCAGCTTGGGAGAGGAATTTAGGGTGAGGGCTTGCATAACTGGGATGTACCCTGAATCATGTCTCTACGTTACCGATGAAAGCTGGTGTTCTTTGGCATACTCACGTAGGGCATGATTCACCGCTTCAGCATTGGGAAAAATGCGATGTAGGTCAGGTTCAATGATGACAATATTTGTCCCAGCTTGATAGTGATGGGTGTATTTCCCCCGCTGACCAGAGCGAATCAAGTCTTCAGAATATTCGGGTCTGAGAGTATCTTCTTCATTGTTCATAAGCTTTGCGCTCCCTTCGTGTCATCGGCCGTGCTGAGATAATACGGATAGAATTTGCTCGTTCAGTAAACGAGATAACCAGATAACTTCCCTTCAAGGATAGGCCAAACAGTAAATATCGATCTTCATTCTGGGAATGATCTGGATCATGAACACAAGCAGAATACGGATCAGCAAACACCTCAGTGGCTTCTAAAAATGAGACACCATGTTTGAGTTGGTTACTCTGTGCCTTCACCTCATCCCATTCAAACTCTATTGCCCATTCATTAATTCAGTGCGCCTCATTTCTATCAAAACCATAATGACAATCTAAATCTGATCACGCCCCAATCTTAATGCAGGAATTGGATCGCGATCGCTAGCCAATGCCCAATTCACGTTTGAGGAGGTTGATGGATTTTTCGCCGATGTAGTTTTCGCTGCGGACGAGTTCGGGATGGCGGATCAGTTCGTCGCGGAGTTTGAGGATGGCTTGTTTGACAATTTCGTAACTGGCTTTGTCCGAGAGAATGGTTTGGGAACTGCGGATCAGGGCGTTGAGTTTGTAGGTGTCTTCGACTTGGGCGGAGATGACGAGGATGTCGTCACCCCGGAGGCTGTGGGCGAGGGTTTCGGCGATGTTGAGGATGCCGGTGCTGAGGCTGACGAGGCCCAGGGTGGTGTTTTTGGGCAGGGTTTTCATTAGGGTGAGTTCTTTGGTGTAGTCGCAGATATCGACGGGGATGACGCGCACGGAGCGGGGGGCGGCGATGTCTTCGGCTTCTTTGATGAAGTAGCGACTGGTGACGACAGTACCGGAGTGGGTTTGAGTCAGGACGGTGGGGAGTTCTTCGAGGGGGACGAGTTGGACGGGCATTTGCAGGGAGGCTTCGAGTTCTTGCACCATTAACTCGCCTGCGCCGAGGTCGCGGGCGGGGACGGTGACGAGGACGCGGGCACTACAGCGGAGCCGCCAATCGATTTCGGAGAGGAAGAGTTCGCGGGCTTGGGAGAGGGTGCAGCCTTGGGTGAGGAGGTTGTCGAGGCTTTGTTGGATCAGTTTGTAGGCGTCGGGGTATTTTTCGAGGATGGGCGATCGCAAACTCGTGCCGCCTTCGTGGCCTTGGGGTTTGACATAAATGCCTGACCCGGCTTGGGATTCCACGAGGCCGGTGTCTTCGAGTTGGCGATAGACTTTGCTCACCGTGTTGCGGTGCAGGCCGGTGATTTGGGCGAGTTGGCGGGTACTGGGGAGGCGATGTCCGGGGGGATATTGGCGAGAGGCGATCGCAAACTGAATTTGGTCGAATAGCTGCCGGGATGCCGGAATGTCGCTATCCGTCTGGATGTGAAACTGCACCGTGTTAGCCATAGGAATGTGAGGAAAATACGCCGTCAAAAGCCAGGTTGCTTTAGGTTCTAGTGTAGGCTGTTACAGAGGAATTTTCGGAGAATCAACGCCCAATGTCTGCCCTTGCTGTTCAAACCGAGGCTGTCCAGGTGATGAATGGGGAGCTTGCCCTCGATGCCTATGTCGCCCAACCCACCACCGGCGGCCCCTATCCAGGCATTATTGTCATTCAAGAAATTTTCGGGGTCAATGCCCACATTCGCAGCATCACCGCACGATTAGCCGCCGAGGGCTATGTGGCGATCGCGCCCGCTCTTTACCAACGCACCGCCCCCGGCTACGAAACCGGCTACAGCCCCGACGAGATCACCCAAGGCCGCCATTACAAAGACCAAACCCGCGCCGACGAACTCCTCAGCGACATCCAAAGCGCGATCCGCTACCTTTACGCACTGCCCAACGTCAGCCCCACCGGAGTCGGCGCGATCGGCTTCTGCTTCGGCGGTCATGTGGCCTACCTCGCCGCCACCCTCCCCGATGTGAAAGCCACCGCCTCATTTTATGGCGCGGGCATCCCCACCTTCACCCCCGGCGGCGGGGCTCCCACCCTGAGCCGCACCCCAGAGATCAACGGCAAGCTCTACGCCTTCTTTGGCAATGACGATCCCCTCATTCCCCACGACCACATCGACCAAGTGGCCACCGCCCTCCAAACCCACCAGATTGACCATCAACTTTTCCGCTATGATGGCGCGGGCCATGGTTTTGTCTGTGATCAACGAGGCGACTACAATAAGGAAGCAGCTAACGCCGCCTGGCAAAACGTATTAGAGTTGTTTAAATCTCAGTTATCGCCACTGTTATGACCTCTCCCTCATCTCAACCGTCCTTTTCCATGGATGACTTCGCCCAAGCCCTCGAAAAAGAGAGCTACACCTTCAATTTTGAACGGGGGAGTGTTGTCACTGGAAAAGTATTTGAATACACCACCGACGGGGCGTTTGTGGATATTGGCGGCAAAGCAGCGGGGTTTATCCCCATTGATGAAATTGCTGTGACACGGGTGTCTAATCTCGAAGCCGCCCTCCCCCAAGATGAAGCCCTGGAGTTTCTGATTATTCGTGACCAGGATGCCGATGGCCAGGTGATTCTGTCGCGGCGACAGTTGGCGATTCAGCAACTGTGGCAGGATTTAGAAGCCCTTCAAGACGAGGGGAAAACCCTAGAAATGCAGGTGACGGGAAGCAATCGCGGCGGGCTGATGGGGCAAGTGTACGGGTTGCGGGCGTTTATTCCGCGATCGCACCTCCTCGAACCCGAAAAACAACTCCTCAACGACGGCAAAGCCGATGTTCTTACCGGCCAAACTCTCACCGTCACCTGCCTCGAAGTTTCCCAAGAACGCCGCAAACTCGTCCTCTCCCAACGCAACGCCGCCCGCACCAGCGCCATGAAGACCATCGAAATCGGCGCATTGCTAGA
>CAZCWE010000112.1:0-10531 GCA_964502285.1 uncultured Spirulina sp.
GCACGGAAAACCGGATCTCCAGGAAGGTCCCATGGCGGCGGCGGCATTACCGGGGAACGGATCTGGGATACGAGCGCAGCGACTCCGTTTTGGGATGCGTGGGTGTCTCCGGCGGGCCTGGATGGGGCGTTTTTGAATGACGACAGCGATCGCACCTTAGACTACGACCTCACCCCCGGAACCCATGAGTTTCAAATTTTTGCCGATCCGGGCTGGAACTATCAGCCCTCTTGGTTTCCCTTGATGGGCTTGGGGTTGTTTTTTGACGATGCCACGGATCAGCCCGATATCACCGGAATGCGCTTGATGCACCGTACCGCCATGGATAACCCGCCAGACGTGATTCCCATCAGCGGCATGATCTTCAATTTGGATGATCCCTTCGGTGTCACCAGTGGAGCCGGAACCCTCAGCACCAAGTGGGGCAGCACAACGGTGACGTTAAGCGATTATCAGTGGTTGGAGCGGTCGGTATTGGATCGCGATCGCGTATCCCCCCAAAGCCCGACCCCCAACGGCAACCCCGACCAAATTGGCTTCTTTTCCCTCACGGTTGCGCAAGACCCTGTGCAAACCCCCGAAGGTGGCACCATTTTTGGACTCATGGCGGTGGGGGCATTGCTGTTGCGTCGCTCGGCGGCGAAATCTTGAGGATGTTAACGGGCTGAAGCATAACGCTAATCCACGCCCCCTTCGGCGTGGCGTTGTTGCCAGATCAGACGCTGCACGGCGGCGATCGCGCCATTTAACTCATAGCTTTTCCGCTCCGGATGGGCTAAAAACGCCGCCTGCTCCTGTGCAATCATTGCCACATCCTGCTCCACCAAACCATTGAGTAAGCCCCGCGCCGAATTGAAGAGACTATTTTTCACCCAGCGGCGAAACGGAACGGGCAACTTATGCAGCCGCCAAAAGGCATTTAAGGACGTGAAATGCACCAAATACGCCCGCGTGTGATGTTGATCCACCGGGCAAAAGAGGCAGTAAATTTTAAAATCATCCCCCAAGGTCGAAGCCCAATGGGGATAGCGATAGCTGACGTGCAGCGGTTCCGGGTGGAGGCGACGCAGGGCCGGGATGAACAGTTGGGACACTGACCAAATTTTGTCAATTTTGTAATAGCTTTGGGCTTCGTATTCCGCATCGATGCGATCGCTGTGGGCTTTGATATGTTGCAACTGCGCCGATGCCCAGGCTTGATAGCTGTCGTGGAGGTGGCCGTGGTACATATCCATCAGATTTTCAATCAGGTAGGAATAGTGACCGGGACAGTCGATGGTCGTCCAAGAGGCGATGTAGTTGAGGTGATCCCATTCTGGCAGGCCCATGGGTGCGATCGCTGCTGCATCCCCCTCCCCCGGAAACAGCCAGATAAACCCGTCTAACTCCTGCACGGGATAGGTTTTGAGGCGACAAGTGGGGCGTTTTTGGGTGGCGCTGAGATAGGGAACATGGGTACAGTGTCCCGTACCGTCAAATTCCCAACCATGGTAGGCACAGGCGATCGCATCCCCCCGCACCTGTCCGGCACTGAGTTTCACCTGACGATGGGGACAGCGATCCTCCAAGGCCTGCACCTGCCCCGCGCTATCCCGATACAACACAATCGGCTGACCCCACAGGACCATCGGCAGCGGCTGCTGGGTCACCTCTTGGCTCTGCGCCACCCCATACCAATGGTTAAGATTAATGCCACAGGTGCGCAAGTCTTGCACCGTAAATGAGGCTGAACAAACGTCAGATCGCATCACGTCACTTAAACTGTATTCTCATCACATTATCCGCAAACTATAGCAGGTTCCTTCATTCCCTTGACCTTACTCTAATTGACGGTCATCCAGCTAACGCGATGCGTATAGCGCGGTCGATTCCCCATTCACAGAGTCTTGACGCTTAATGCAAAATATTCCCCGCCAGAACCTCGACCAGGGCATTTTAATTTAACGTCCACGATGCGCCCCACCGCAGACGGAGAATCAGTACAAAACTGTATGTTCCACCTATGACGTACAACGTTTTCCCCCCAGCACGATTTAGCCGAGGAACCCCATACTTTGTTTTCTAGGTTCAGTCAGGGTTCACCACCTCCCGATCCATCACGTTTGGTGCTCTCGGAGTCCAGTTATGGATATCCGACAAGGGCCGTCGCCGTGCGATAACGGGATTTCTTGAATCGCCCTCGCAACCCCTCCTGTGCTCGCGGTATTGCTACACCACCCCTAACCCTTCGGGGATAGGCGGAGCACTGCAATACTTTCTGATAGATACCCCCTAGACCTTCATTGTCAGCAGAACATGACATGACGCTCCTATGTACGAGAGAGTATCCAGCGTGATTCACACTGATGAAAATCCTGCAAACTCTCGACGATGAGGCTGTAGTCAGTTCAACGCCGATGCCCCCCAGAGCCCGCCTTTCATTCCTGTCTAGGCGAGCTACTCTGGTTGTCGGTCAAGATAGGGAAAATTTCATTGCAATTCACAGGCAAATAGTGGCATTTTTGGGGTAGGAAATTGATGTAAAGAAGTGTAAAATACTCCCAGCTTTCCCAAGTTTTTCACATTCTCTGCTTACTGTGTTACATAGATTCAGCACACCGAATCAAACCCGTCCTAATTTGGTCTGTCGCCGATGAATACGCTCACCATTGTCCCCAACGCTGTCACCCATCGCATTCGCCTCAGCGAAACCCTGTACGAAATCTACAGCAAAATTCATCAGGTTCAGATGCTGACCAACACAGAGTATCAAATCCTCTATACCCTCAAGCAGGATCAAAATCTTGGTGAAGAACACCGCAATATGCTGACCCGTATTTTCTACACCCTCGATAAACAAGACCGCTACTATCGTTCCTCGCGACAGTTTGCGTAAGGGGAGACGCTGACTGCATCAGACTGGACGCTAGCGGACTATCCCCGTGCCGTATCGATACTCTATTCCAGCACGATGAGCAGGCTGCACTGATGGGGATGTTTAGCGAATCACCCGTAGTTGCTGTTCTCGGCGCGTCAGACTATCACACAACACTCGCACAATATACTCTTCAAGCTGATTGGCGAGGGATGGATTTTCTAACTTCATAACGCGGAAGGCGGATTGACTCAGGCCATACAGTTGCGTTTCCGCCTCAGCGACCACAGTGGTGGACAGGGGGGGTTTGCCATAGAAGCGCATTTCGCCGAGAATATTGCCCCCCGTGACGGTTTGCAAGCGTTTGCTGCACCCTTCTTCGAGTTGCAACAGGACGCTCACCCGCCCGGATTCCACAAAGTAGAGATAGTCACTGGCTTGCCCCTGTTGATAGATCACTTCTTCGGCGGCGACAACCTTGGGCTCTAAATAGGACAGGAAGGGGTAAACCTGGGCGGGTGAGAGAAACATTTGGGTCAGGAGTGTGCCGAGGGGGATGCTGGGTTCGCTGGATTCGGTGGTGCGGAGGAGAAGATTTTCGCACCATTCTAAGCCGCGATCCATGTCGGGGAAGAGTTGGCAGGAGGGTTCGGGGAAGAGGGCGCATTGGGTTTTGTCGAGGGCGATCGCTTGCCCCTGCTGGAGGATGGCTTGGAATTCCGCCGAGACATTGGTGAAGACGAGGGTGATTTTTTCCTGTTTGGCGATCTTGAGGATTTTATTGCAACTGAGGACGGCGGAAGAATCAATGCCCGTCACTTGACGAAAATCCAACAGAATGAACGTGACCGGCAGCGCGTCCGCCTGTTCGACGCGCCGCTTCACCTGATTGAGGAGATAGTTGGCCGTGCCGAAAAAGAGAAACCCTTGCAATTCCAAAATAAAAATCTGATCCCCGATCGCATCTAACTGCGCCAACGCCGCCGGACTCCGCTCCACATTGCTGTGGGTTGTTGCTCCGGAGAGGACTTCTTTGGCCACATCGATGCGGCTGTAGTCATACATAAAAAGGATGACCGCCAAAATAAAGCCAATGATAATCCCCTGTAAAAACCCGATCGCATTGATAGCCACGAGAATCACCACGACGATCGCATAGTCCCAGCGCGGCAGGGTAGACCAGGATTTAATCAGCCATTTATTGAGGAGTGCCACCCCTAGATAGAGGAGAAGACAGCCGAGGATGGGTTTGGGGAAATAGGAGAGGAAGGCTGAACCGAGGCCCAGGACAGCGAAGCAGGGAAGGGCGGCGATTACCCCAGTAAGGCGACTATGACCGCCAATGCTATGGACAAGGAGGGTGCTGGGGAGGGCTTGGTTGCCCACCATGCCGCTACCAAAACCGGAGGCGAGGCTGGCGAAACCGATGGAGCGGAGTTCGGTGTTGAGGTTGAGGTCGCGCCCGACGACGAGTTCAATGCCGCTGTTGCTGAGGACGAGGGAGAGGAGGCTGATCAGGGCGATGGTGAGGAGGCTGCCGGATTGATGGGCGATCGCACTCCAATCCACCACGGCCAAATCCCCAAACCCCACGGGCTGCCACAATCCCCCCGCCGGAAAGGGCCCCAAGAGCCACCCCGCCGCACGGGCTTGATCAATGGGCGTATGGGTCACCCAAAGAGCACAGTAAAACAGCCCCATCAGGGCGAGCAGCGTGCCGGGCATGACGAGATAATGTTTAAACCGACTGGACAACCCAATCAGAATTACCGCGAACAACAACCCCACGCCTCAATAGTGCCAAGTGTCGCTGGTGACTTGGACGAAACCATCGACGAGGAGCCACCCCGTACCGGCCATGAATCCCCCGACGACGGGATAGGGAACGAGGCGGATCGCGTCACCGAGGCGGAATAGCCCCAGGGTAAGGAGGAAGCTGCCGGTGAGGAAAGAGGCGATCGCAATGGCCACAGAAACAGTGAGGAAAATAGTGCGATCGCTCTGTCCCGCCATCTGGTCGGCCAGTTGACCCGCCATAATCGCCAAAATAGCCGTGGGAGCCGCGAGGGGCGTGGCAATCATCCCCGGCAGTGTACTGCTAATCGCCGCCACCACACTGATCACCCCGGTACTCAACACCGCCATGCCCACCCCCGTGGAAAGATTCGCCCCCAACGTGCCGGAAAAAATTAACGCGGCGTAGGAAATGGCGCGAATCACCCCGATTAAGCCCGTGACGAGACCGGCGGTGATGCTGGGGACGAGGATGCTGGGGTGCAAGGGAGTCCAGCGTTGCCACTCGGACTGGGCGGGGGTGGGAAGTGAGGCGGGAGACGTCATGATCTTCGCGGGGTGGACTGTCTTTCAGTGTTGAGGAAAGTGGCGGGGGCGATCGTAGTCGTCTTTACCGAATCTTGCTTAGGGATCATTGGGGGTGCAGGGGATGGTGAAAAAGAGCGTTGTCCCTGATCCAAGGCAGGACTCGACCCAAATTTTCCCGCCGTGACGCTCGACAATCTTTTGGCAGGTGGCCAGGCCGATGCCTGACCCTTGCACTGGATTATTGTCTGGGGAGACGCGGTGAAAGAGTCTGAAAATGCGATCGCACTCCTGGGCGGGAATGCCAGTGCCGTTGTCCTGAATGCAAAACTGCCAGCCTTGATCCACCTGTTGCACCCAAATCCGAACCTGGAGCGGCACGCCAACGCGGGCAAACTTGATCGCATTACTGATCAAATTCTGAAACAGTTGCAGCAGTTGAGACGCATTCCCCATCAGGGTCGGGAGGGGGTCGATGTGAATTTCGGCTTGGCTCTCGTCGATCGCCCATTGCAGATTCGCGATCACTTCATTCAGCACCTGCGTGCAGTTGACCGGCGTGGCCGTGTGGTTTTCCATACCCACCTGAGCATAGGTCAAGAGGTCATTGAGCATTTGATGGAGGCGATCGCCCGCTGCAATAATCTTATTCACATAGGCCAGCGCAGGCGACTCTAAACGACTGCCAAATTGTAGTTTCAACAACTTGGCAAACCCCACAATACTTTGCAATGGTTGGCGCAGATCATGGGATACCATTGCGGTGAATTGTTCAAGGGCTTCATTGGAGCGAGTTAGCTCTTGATTGAGTTGTTGCAGTTGGAGGTTTGCCGCTTGTAAAGCTGCCGTGCGTTCATCAACTTTTTGCTCTAAAAGATGATTAAGATGAGTCAAAACCGTATTTTGTTCTTCAAGTTTGAGATCTTGATCAAAACTGCGCAAGGCCTCACGAACAGTGCTTACTAAATCATGTTTATTCCACGGTTTTGTCATGTAGCGATAGAGGTGTGCCTCATTAACGACATGACCCACCGCATCCGCATCCGCCTGACCCGTGAGCATAATTTTGAGAATGCGAGGGTTTTGGGCATGAATTTGAATCAGCAGATCATCCCCCTTGATCCCCGGCATAATATAGTCCGCAATCACGACGGCCACTTGATAGTGATCTTGAGTGAGTTCTTCAATCACCTCAAGGGCTTCTTTGGCATCTTGGGCCAGCTCAATTAAACAATCCGACCCTAATGTTTGTTGTAATTCAGCTTGAACACTTTGTAAAATCGTCAGCTCATCATCAACACAAATAACGGCAAATTTATGAGTCATGTTGAGATAGAACAGAAGAAATTAGCAATTTGAGATCGGCAGCTTTCCAGGGTTTATGGAGGCAGGAAACAAGATTCGCTTTTTCATAGGTGCGACGAATCGCCTGTTCATCGGCTTGGCCCGTCAACAGAATGGTTGAAATATCTGGATTATGGCGATGCACTCGAATCAAAAAATCATCCCCATTCATCCCTGGCATTAACCAATCCGAGACCACCAAGACAATCCGAATCCCTTCTTGACGAAGTTCTTCGATAATCTCAAAGGCCTCATCAGCACTTTCGGCAAACTCACACAGATATTGTGAATCGCTTAACGCTGATCGAAGTTCAATTTCTAAACTTTTTAGGATGGTTACTTCATCGTCAACACAAAGAATAGCAGCGCGGGAAGTCATGAATACTATACCTGAAAGGGTAATAACGCTATTGTCTAACGATCCTAACCCAATTGCCAAATGATCCCTAGAGCTTGAACCACTGGCCCCGTTGCCGCCAGAGGAAGGGGGCGATCGCCAGCAAGCTCAACACAAAAATAATCATCAAAAACGGCCCCATCGCTCCCTCTCCGATCGCTGTTTTTCCCGTCACCCCTAGCCCGGTGTAGAGAATCGTCCCCGGAATAATTCCCAACCCCGTCCCCACTGCATAGGCTCTCAAGGGAACCGGCGTTAACCCCAGCAAAAAATTCACCACATTAAACGGCGACACCGGAAAAAAGCGCACCGCCAACACAAACAGCACCGGACGCTTTTGCACCGCATGGCGCAACCAATGGAGGCGAGGATGCGCCCCAAACCGCTCCGCCACCCAATCATGCAGACAGTAACGCGCCAGACAAAACGCCGCCACGGCCCCAATCGTCCCCCCTAAAACCGACAAGATCGTCCCCCAAACCCAGCCAAACACCAGGCCTCCCGTCACCGCCAACACCGTCCCCGGCACACCCATCAGCGTCAACACTAAATGCGCCAACAGAAACAACCCAACGCCGCCCTGCTCGATCATCACCACCCACCGCCGATGATCCGATAGCCAATGGCGGGCGGGAGTCGTGAACAGCAGCACGAGCAGCACCCCTGTCACACTCCAGGCAATTACGATCAGCCAACGTTTGGAGAGGCGGCGCATGGGATTCATTCGGGTGGGGTGCTCACGGAGTGGGGTCGGTATCAGTGTGGGGGATCGGTTCGTGTTCGATCTGTTCATCGAGAGCGTGACGGGCAATTTTTGTCACATAGAGGGTGACGGCAACGGTGGCGATGAAGCCGACGATGCGAATAATCCATTGAACCGTGGAGGCCTCTTCGGAGCCGCTGCCGAGGGTGGCTAGGTTTCCGGCGAGATAGCCAATATAGACATACATCACCGTGCCGGGCATCATGCCAATCCAGGAGGCCAAAAAGTAGTCGCGCAGGGTGACTTGGGTGACCCCTAACCCATAATTGAGCAGGTTAAAGGGAAAGATCGGCGAGAGTCGCAAGAGGCCGACAATTTTCCAGCCTTCTTGGGCGACGGCGCGGTCAATGGCTTGGAATTTGGGTTTGGTGTCGATCTGTTGGGCGACCCATTGCCGGGCTCCGTAGCGCCCCACTAAAAAGGCGGCGGTGGCCCCCAGGGTGGCGGCGATGGAGACATAGATTGAGCCTTGGATCACACCAAACACAACCCCCGCGCCGAGGGTGAGGATGGAGCCGGGCAGGAAGAAGACGGTGGCAATGATGTAGATTGCGATGAAGGCGACGGGGGCTAAGGCTCCCAGTTGTTGAATGTTGTCGAGGAAGGTGACGAGGTGCTGCTGCACGTTGAGGGTTTTCGCGAGGATGATCAGGGCGGCGATGATCAGGGTGGCGATCGCCCCGTTCGCCACGGTCATCCTTGTTTTTTTCCGCAATGGTTCACCCATGATTTTGATGAGGTCGTGAGGTTGATGGGGTCAAAAGAGTGCAAAGATACCACTGTCTCACAGCAGCGATCCCCCACAACTCGAACCACACCCAGCAGTGCAAGCATAACAATAATCGGCGGTTTGGATAGTTTCAATCCTATCTAAACCTTGTTCGAGGAGGGTTGCCACGGTCAGCGGTTGCCCATCGGGACGTTGTGCCGGAACCCCCGCCATTTGGTTAAAGTCGCAATCATAGACGTTGCCGTGATAGTCGATGGAGAGTTCATTGCGACACATGAGATGCTCCACGGTGGCCGGGTTGTAATGGGCCGCGAGGAAGTGGAGATAGTCCGCCTCAATCCCCCGCCGCTGGAGGTGCTGCTGGGTGCGGCCGATGGGGATGTTGGTGATGGTGAGTAGGTGGTTGAAGTCAATCCCGAAATGCTCGCGCAGATAGGTTTTGTAGTCGGCTTCTAAGCCTGCCTGCTCAGGGGGGAGGGAGAAGCGATCGCCCTGGGGCAGGCTCGGATTATACACCAAGTCCAACCCCAAGTTAGGGTCACGACCATAGCCCCGCTGGTTGAGGATCTGAATCGCCCGAATCGCCTCCTGATACACCCCTGCACCCCGCTGCTGATCGACATTTTTTTCTAAATAACAGGGCAATGATGCCACAATCCGCACCTGATGCTGGGCGAAATAGTCCGGCAAGTCTTCAAACCCCGGCTCAAACAAAATCGTCAGGTTCGATCGCACCAAAACCGTTTTGCCCGCTGCCCGCGCTGCTTCCACGAGGGGACGAAAGCCGTAGTTGAGTTCCGGTGCGCCCCCAGTCAAGTCCACGGTTTCGAGTTGGGGCGATCGCGCAATCAGCCGGATCAACTGCTCACAGACTTCGGGGGAGAGTTCTTCGGTGCGATTGGGGCCAGCCTCCACATGGCAATGGGTGCAGGCAAGGTTACAGCGGCGGCCGAGGTTAATTTGTAAGACGGTGATCGGCTGTTTGGTTAGAGGGTGTGCGATCGCCTCCTCAAAGGGAGTCACTGGCACAGCAGCAGAAAGCGGGGATTGAACCATAACAAAAAAAAGGCATCAACTCTGGCTAACTTAACGTATCACTCGCCCACGGATGGCATTGCACTAAAATTCTCAGAAATTTTCCTAAGTTTGCCATGAAAAAGAGGCATGGGGGTCATGCCTCTCAGGTCGATCGAGATGATGTCGATCGTTGCGTTACTCCGTCAGCAGTTGAATATTGCTGAACGTGAACACCTGCGTATCGTGGCCTTCCGTAGCGATCGTCCGTTTGGACAGGATCAGATAGTCGCCCACGGGGGTGTATTCATCTTCAAAATCACTCTTGCCGCCCCGTTGTTCCCCGGTTTTCGGGTCGTGATACACCGAATCATAGCGGTGGGAGAGATAGCCGCCCTCGGTTTGGTGGCTGCTGTGGGTGAAAATCGTAATCACCGTGCCGTGGATATGGCGATGCACCATCGTTACTTCATTGTCGCGGACTTTGTAGCGATCGCCCTCGCCTTTCCCACTAATAAAAATTTCCACCGCGCCCGTCTCATCGGTTTCCCCGTAGGTAAAGGTATTTTCCCCATGCACCTGCTCAAAGGGATAGCGCACCCGGTGGATCGAGGTTTCCCACAATTGACCATGAATCGCTTTGTGCGCCGCTTCATCCGCCACATCAAAGACTTCCGCTTTCATATCATTTCCGACCTTGGCCCGGCCGGTCACCTCTTGATCCCCCTTGCGATAGGTCACATCAGCCGTGTAGCCCGGAAACGATTGATCCCAGGTGTACCGATTTTCATAGGCCGCTTGGAAGAGTTCGCGGGCTGAAACTTGTGTCGCAGTCATTCTAATTCTTGTCTCCAGGTGTGAGTCGTGTTGTTCTGTTAATCAGGATACGGTGCAACGCGGGTGCTTTGCTATTGGGGATAACCCGAACGAATCCCCCAATCTTCAAAATTTGTGCAGTACCTCTTTAAAAAGCCCCTCGCCTTGCGGGCTACTGCTTATATAGCAGTGGACAAGTTTGTTAGGACATTTAATCAGCGCACCCTGAGCGGAGTCGAAGGGTAAGCGGCCGGGCTATCTCCTGCGGAGACGCTGCGCGAACGACGACCCTCA
>CAZCWE010000113.1:0-10461 GCA_964502285.1 uncultured Spirulina sp.
AGGTAAGACCCCAACTGGGGCGGTTCTCGATGAGCTGTCTACCCATCAGGAAGTTGGCCATTCGGCTCGCTAGACTGGGAATCCCCACGCCTTTAGGCTGGGGAGGATGTCAACTTCACCTCAACTCCACAACCCCGACCCCATTCACACCCGAAAACCCATGATCGAAATTGCACCGTGGGGCAAATTCGTCCCCCTCGATCCCGCCGGATGCCTAATCAATGATTGCGATCGCGATCACATCGTGCCGCCGTGGACAACCTTAGTCGCAGAACTCCGCCAACGCTGTCTAGGCATCTGGCCCAATCGTTTAACCGCGCTGTATTTACGGGGTTCCGTCCCTAGAGGATTAGCCCAGCCCCGGATTTCCGACCTCGATAGTTTTGCCCTCTTAGCCGGGGAGATTACCCCGCAGGATCTCGAACAGTCGCAGCAGATCACGACAGAACTCCACAAACGCTATCTCTTTTGCAAAAAAGTCGAGCTGATCCTGTTAGATCAGGCCTCAATCACGCAGCCGGGTTCCATTTGGCCCAGCATGATTCAGATCAAAAGTTTGCAAATCTGGGGGGAGGCTCCGGATTTAGTCTTGCCCCCGTCGAGGCCTGGGGCTGCCCTGATCAACTATGCCCACACTTGGGACACGGATCTCACCATCACCCTAGAAACCCTAACCCGCTTATCCCCCCAGCAGTTGGGATTTTCAGCCGCTGTGAAAAAACAATGTGCCTGGATTATGCGGCGAATGGTGAGAACAGGGTTTGAATTAGTGATGGCACAAGACCAGAGCTACACCCCGGATCTCTATCATTGCTCTGCACGATTTGCCGCGTATTTTCCTCAGCAACGCATCAACATGGAGAAAGCACTTGAATTGGCCCTAGAACCCTCTGCCCATCGTCCGGGTTTGATCCTGTTTTTGCGATTGTTTGGGCGCTGGCTGAGTGATGAGGTGCAGTCGATGGGGCTTAACCGTCCGGTGCGGCAGGAACATCAACCTGGAGAATTCCCTGGGTCACCAACTGCGTCAACAACGGAATAACGACGGTTTCAAGGTCAAGGTCGGGAGCCCAGTCGGCTAAGTCGAGCAGGCTGAATCCTTCGGGGCGAAAGAGTTGGGTGACTATATCCGTGGGCAGTCCCTTGACCGTTGCTTGTTTGGCGGCAACGATGATTTGCGTTTGATCAGGGCCCGTGGCTGTCATTTGCACGGGGTGCAAGGGGGAGCATTTCCAGCGGGTTTCGAGTCCTTGCTCAAAAATTTGACTGCCGAGCTGATAGGGTAGCCCGAAGGGTAATGGGGGGCGATCGCTGTAGCCAAGGAAATTGAGATAGTTATCGATCGGCTCTGACGTTTGGAGCCAGGCAATCAATTGATCGCGCCACTGTTCTAACTGTGCTCGTGCTGCGGTGGTGTCGCCTTGGGGAATTAAGGGGACGTTCGCTCGCCAGTCTGGCTCGTCTTGCCGTTCGTCTTTGAGCCAATGCAGCCAATCTAAGCCCGTTTGACAATCAATACCGAGGGTCAAATGCAGGGCAGGAGTTGGGTCTGCTGCGGCTGAGGTTGTACAGGCGATCGCATAATGCCAATGGCCGCGCGGAATGTATAAAACATCACCCGGTTCTAGGGTGCATTGCAAATAGGGCGGCACATCCGGAGGCAGTTGATCCGCCGAGCGCAGGGCAGCAACGGGAGCAGCGATCGTCTCTGGAAAAATTAACCATTCTTTCCGGCCCGCAATTTGCAAAATCAGCACTTCATGGTCGTCGTAATGGCAATTAAACCCCTTTTGGGCAAGGGGCGAACAGTACAGATTAATCTGACTACGATGGCCAGTGTCTTGGCGGATATTCGCCACTAAGTCCGCTAATTTTGGCAACCGACGATGGACACTATTAATAATTAATGTTGCACCTTGGTGCAGCATCTCTAACCAGTCTTCCGCCTTAGCTGCCGGTAGAGGTTCCCCATCACGAGAAAACCGTAAATCGGGGTAACGAATCTGATGATAATTTAAGAGATGATTGAGATCATTCCAGCTAAAAAGGTGCTGGAACTTAGTCGCATCTTTACTTGGAATGAAAAGAGCCCGCTGCGTCCAATGTTCTGCAAAGAAGTGAGGCAGGGGATGGGGAGCGAGGAGAGAGGAAAAAACGTGCATGGCCTGAGTCGTTAGCCGTTCAATTTAATGCTAGCCAGGATTTTTAAGAATACCAGAAAGGGCAAACACCCCTTCTGGTATTGGGTGCATCCCACTGATGCAGATTCAGACTAGTGCCCTCATCCCCAGCCCTTCTCTCGCAGGAGAAGGGAACTTAAAGCCCTCTCCTGCGGGAGAGAGTTGGGTGAGGGATTGCATAACTGGGGTGTACCCCTTGTCTTCTAATTGTCCTAACGGCTTGAGTCCCTGCGATCGCGATAGGTCAATTCAGAGGCTCAACGCTCTAACAACTTGAGGCGACGCAGATTGCAACGAATGTTGAGGCAGTTCAGACAGAGGCAGTTCAGACAACAGTGGCGATGCCGTTATCGGTCAACAGTAACGTCGCGAGTAACGTCACGAGTAACATCGCGAGTTTGATCAACGTCAGCATTAGCCATCAACAGCTCGCTGTCAGCGCGATCGCGAGAGACAGTTTTGAGATTAACCACTTCCACTTCCACAGAACTACGAACGGCAGCCCCAGATGGCGCAGCACTCATGGCAGCTTGCGCTGGGGCAACAAGAAAAAGGCCTGCTTTGGTTCCCAGCAGGCAAGCCATGAGCAATTTGGAAGACTTTGTACCAGACATTAGTAAATTTTTCATGAGGTTGATCGATAGAGCACAGCGTTACTTGCTTAATGTTCAGTATATGGGGTAATTATGACAAAAACATGACCACGGCGATGCCCAGGCCCAGATCATCACCAGACTAGATCGTCTGAACTTATGGCGTTAATCCTGTTGACGGCATCATGGGATGTTGCTCAATGACCTGATCAACAATGCCGTACTCTTGTGCCTCTGTTGCACTCATATAATTATCTCGCCGGGTATCTTGGCGAATCCTGGCAATGGATTGTCCGGTATGAAATGCCAGCACACGATCCAGTAAATCCATCAGATACCTGGACTCCCGCGCTTCAACTTCAATATCTTCAGGATTGCCAACGGCAACACTAAACAGTTGATGAATCATAATCCGGGCATGGGGAAAGGCAAACCGTTTTCCAGGGGTTCCCGCCGCAAGTAAAATCGCCGCCATGGAAGCAGAAAACCCCATGCTAACGGTGACGACATCGGCCTGTACAGATTGCATTGCATCATAAATCGCCATGCCTGCATAGACCGAGCCGCCTGGAGAACCGATGTAGAGATAAATATCTTCCTCTGGATTTTCTGCATCTAGTTCGAGGAGTTGAGTAATGATTGAACTGGCTGTTCCATCATTAATCTCACCGCTTAAGAAAATAATTCTATCTGTAATTGAGGCTTCATCTTCTGTGTCGGCACAGGCTTCATCGTCATCCTGTTGAGCAATGATCGAGGCAGGGTTGAGACGCGATCGCTCCGTTAAAGCGTTGAGCCCATTTTTGCCATCACTGGGTGTACTGATCAACAGGTTCAGTGCAACGCTACAAATCGCGACCCAATGTAATTGTTTCCCCATGCTCAAGAATGCTCCATGATTTTATTTAAAAATCATTATAGGGCGTTTCTAGGAGCGAAATTTACCCACACACTGGGGAGAATCACCGAATTCAAAAACTCTCTGATACAAACATCAGAGAGTTTTTAGGGTTAGTTCGTCAAACTGGATTACGCGGCTAATTGCTCTAAGCGGGAATCGAGTTCGCCCGTGGCTTCGATTTCGTGGAGGTCGTCACAACCGCCCACATGGTGATCATTGATGAAGATTTGGGGCAGGGAGCGACGACCGTTAGCCCGTTGAGACATTTGATCACGGGCCGCCTCATCACCATCAATGCAATATTCGGTATATTCAACGCCTTTACGATCTAGAAGACGCAGGGCGCGAATGCAGAAGGGGCAAAAGCTCCAGGTGTAGATTTCGATATTGGGAGACATGGGAAAATGGGTAGAGTGTAAAGCTATGTTACAAGTTACCGTGATTTTAACGAATTGTGGGCCCTCTTCCTAGCCGAGGATGGTAGCGATCGCCCGCTCAAAGGCGGCTCCCGCTTCCTCCACTTCCTCGGCTGAGATGATCAACGGCGGCACAAAGCGCACCACCTTCGGCCCCGCCGGCACGAGCAGTAAGCCCGCATCCATCGCCGCCTTGACAAGATCAATCGAAGTCGTTGCACAGTCAGCGTTTAGTTCGATGCCGTTGATCAGCCCCCAGCCTCGCACTTCCACAAAAAGATCGGGGTATTGATTGGTGATCGCCCGCAGGGTTTTGCGCAGTTGTTCGCCCCGCGCTTGAGCATTTTGGAGCAGGCTTTCGGCGCTGATGGTTTCCGCCACGGCTAACCCGGCTGCACAGGCGAAGGGGTTGCCGCCGAAGGTGCTGGCGTGGTTGCCGGGGCCGAAGCGATCGCAACTGTGCTTACACATCATCGCGCCGATGGGAATACCCCCGGCGAGACCCTTGGCACTGGTGAAAATATCCGGTTCAATCCCCAAATTTTCATAGCCCCAGAGCTTACCCGTGCGCCCCATGCCCACCTGCACTTCATCCAAAATCAAAAGCAAGCCATTGTCATCACAGATCTTCCGCACCCGCAGGAAATATTCTAAATCTCCCGGTCGCACGCCCCCTTCTCCTTGGAGCGGTTCGAGCATGATCGCCCCAACGCGGCGGTTGCCCTCGTCAATATCGCCGATCGCGTGTTCTAACGCTTCAATGTCGTTGTAGGGTACATATTCAAACCCAGGCAGAAGCGGATCAAAGCCTTTTTGGTATTTCTCTTGACCCGTGGCGGTGACGGTGGCGATCGTCCGGCCGTGGAAGCTGGCCTTGGCGGTGAGGATGACGGGATATTGAATTTCCTGCACATCGTGGGCGTACTTCCGCGCTAGCTTAATCGCCGCTTCGTTCGCTTCTGCGCCAGAATTACAGAAAAAGACGCGATCGGCGCAGGAATTATCCACAATCCATTGCGCGAGTTGGCCTTGCTCCCGGATATAGTACAGATTGGACACATGATGGAGCTTTTTGATTTGCTCTGTCACCGCTTTCACGAGGGCCGGATGGGCATGGCCGAGGGTGCAGGTGGCAATACCCGCAACACAATCTAAATAGGCTTTGCCATCCGTATCCCAGACCCGACAGCCTTCGCCTCGATCGAGCATAATCGGAAATCGACCGTAGGTGGTCATCACCACCTGATCAAACTGTTCAGGGCTGAAGGCAGAGGATTCCGCGCTGAGAGGGGCTGGGGCTTGGAGGAGGGTTTCTGGACTCACAAGGATACTCCTGAAATGATCACGAACAATGGCTTCTTTATAAGAATGGTAGTCCGAAAATTCGTCCTTGCATGAACACCGAGCAAAACTATCAACGTCTCAAGACACAATTACTCGTCGGGATTGCGGGCCTGGGGGGGATTTTCCTGCTGGGGACGGTGTGGTATGCCGTGGTGGAAGGCTGGTCTTGGACGGATGCGGCCTATATGACGATGATCACCCTCTCGACGGTGGGGTTTTCGGAGATTGAACCCCTGGGGCAAAAGTCGCGCTTGTTCACGATCGCACTCATTTTTCTCGGTGTCTTAAATATTGGCTATATTGTCAATCGCTTTACGGAAGCCGTCATTCAGGGCTATTTTCAAGACAGACTCCGCCAACGCCAACGCCAACGCTTGATCGAAACACTCCACGACCATTACATTCTCTGTGGCTATGGCCGCACGGGCCATCAGATTGCCCTGGAGTTTGCCGCCGAGCAGATTCCGTTTGTGATTGTAGATTTGCAGCCGGACGCGATCGCCGAAGCCCAGGCCGACGGCCACATGGCGATGCAGGGGGATGCCACCTTAGATGATTGCCTGATCACGGCGGGGATTGAGCGGGCGATCTGTCTTGTGGCGGCGTTGCAGTCCGATGCGGAAAACCTCTACACGGTGCTGTCGGCGAAAACCTTGAATCCGGGGTTACGGGCGATCGCCCGCGCCAACAACGAAGAAGCGGTGAAAAAACTCCGACGGGCTGGGGCGGATGCGGTGGTGTCTCCCTACGTGACGGGCGGGCGACGCTTGGCGGCAGCGGCGTTACGGCCCAGGGTGATGGATTTCGTCGATGGGATCATCACCGGGACGAACCGCTCGTTTTATCTCGATGAATTTCTCCTTGATCCGAATCAATGCCCCTGTGTGGGGAAAACCCTCAGCGAGACAAATCTCCGGGGCCAGACGGGGGTGTTGGTGTTGGCGATTCGGCGGGCCGATGGGACGCTGCTCGGTGGCCCCATGGGCGACACCTACCTCCACGCCAATGATCTACTGATCTGCATGGGCACATCGGAACAACTCCGCCAACTGTCGCGGCTCTTGGCGGTGTCGCGCCCCTATTGGCTGAAGTGATGCGATCGCTGGCAGGATGTGGGGTTGACGCTGGGAATCCTCCGAATCGGTTAAATTATCTGAAGTCATCTTAAGATAGATGAAAATCATCTTTTGATTTGAGCCTGAACTTTGGTTGATAGTAACCCCGTCCAAACCATTCCCCGCTACGAGTTGCGTCAATTAGTGCGATCGCAGCTCCAAATGCTCTTAGAACAAGGGAATCTTCAAGGGGCCAAAGCCCTCCTTGTTCCGGTGCAGCCCGTGGACATCGCCGAAGCGATCGAGGGATTGCCGGAATCAATGCAGGTGATTGCCTTTCGGCTGTTGTCTAAAGATGAAGCGATCGAAGTCTATGAACACCTAGACTCCTCCATTCAACAGGCCTTGATTCAAGAATTCAAACGCCAAGAAGTGATCGATATTGTCGATCATATGTCCCCGGACGATCGCGCCCGTTTGTTTGATGAACTCCCCGCCAAAGTCGTGCGTCAACTTCTCGCCGAACTCAGCCCCAACGAACGCCAAGCCACCGCCCTCCTCCTGGGCTATGAAGAAGACACCGCCGGGCGGATCATGACCCCCGAATATATTTCCCTCAAAGAAAATCTCACCGTTACCCAAACCCTCGATCGCATCCGCACCCTCGCCAACGCCTCCGAACTAATCTATTACCTCTACGTCACCGACAGTTCCCGCCGCCTGACGGGGATTGTCTCCCTGCGGGACTTGGTGATCTCCTCCCCGGATAAAACCCTGGGGGATATCATGACCCGCGATGTGGTGAGCATGACGACGGAAATGGATCAAGAGGAAGTGGCGCGATTAATCCAACGCTACGACCTGCTGGCCTTGCCGGTGGTGGACAAAGAGCAGCGGCTCGTGGGGGTGGTGACGGTGGATGATGTGATTGATATTCTCGAAAAAGAAGCCACCGAAGATATCTATGCGATCGGCGGGGTGCAGGCCGAAGGGGACAATTATTTTCAAACCAATTTGCTGACGGTGGCGCGGCGGCGGGTGTTTTGGCTGTTGGTGTTGTTGGGAACGAATACGGTGACGGGGTTGATTATCCAAACCCAAGGAGCGGCGTTGGAAGTGACGGGGCAGGCGATCGCGATCGCCGCCTTCATCCCCCTCCTCACCGGAACCGGCGGCAACATCGGCGCTCAGTCCTCAACGGTGGTGATTCGCGGCCTCAATACCGACGAACTGCGGGCTCTGGGCCCGTTGCAGGTGATTTTGCGCGAAGCCATGGCCGGTTTATTATTAGGAGCATCGTTAGGGACATTAGCCACCCTCTGGGCGCATTTTTTGATGGGGAAAACCTTTGCCGTTGCGGGAGCGGTGGGGAGTAGTTTGGTGGTGATTTCCCTGCTGGCCTCGGTGTCGGGTTCGGCGTTGCCCTTTTTATTCCGCTCCCTCAACCTCGATCCCGCCTTGATGTCGGCCCCCTTTATTACGACGGCTGTTGATGTCTTGGGGGTATTGATTTACTTTAATATTGCTCGTTTGATTTTGATGGGTTAGGGGTTGGGGCAACGGTTCCGAATCGGCCCTGTGCTCTCTCGCCCTTCATCATGGCCGCTCTGAACGTTTTTACTCATGCTTCGATCGCAGCTAAACTATGGACTCCTTTGCCATCCACTACCACGAACGCACCAAATATAGCCCGGACACGATTACCCAACGCAGTAAACGCATCAATTTTGCCGATCAACCCTCCCCCTTTAAAGACTACAAAGTGGGGCAACGCTACGACCTGAAACCCTATCTCAAAGGCCCCGCCTCGGACGCAACGGATGCGGATACGGCCCTGTGGCGGCGGTTGTCGCAATTGTTGTTTCGCAGCTACGGGATTACGGCGAAAATGGTGACCCTGATGGGGCCGCCCTTGTATTTGCGGGCGGCTCCGTCGGCGGGGGGGCTTTATCCGGCGGAGGTGTATCTGCTGTCGAAGGGCACGCCGCAACTTCCGGCGGGGTTGTATAACTACCAATCGAGCGATCATTCGTTGATTCGGTTTTGGGATCAACAGGTGTGGCCCGAATTGCAGCGGGTCTGTTTTCAACATCCGGCCTTGGCGATCGCGGACTATGCGATCGCCACCTCAGCGATTTTCTACCGTTCCGCCTGGCGTTATGAAGACCGGGCCTATCGGCGAATTTTCCTCGATACGGGGCATCTGTTGGGCAATCTAGAACTGGCGGGGGCGTTGACGGGCTTTCGTCCCTACGTGATTACAGGCTTTCAAGACCAGGCGATCAATGAGTTGATGTATTTTGACGGGGCCCAGGAGGGGGTCTTGGCGGTGATCCCGTTGCTCGATGAGCAGATGTTCCCCGTCACCTCGCCCTTCGTCGCCTTGCCCTCACCGATTCACGACAGCTACGCCCCAGTGGATGACGGGGAACTGCTCTACTATCTCCACCGCGCCACGATTATCCAAACCCAAACCGACCCCGATCCGGCGGTGGTGACGAATCCCGATGATAAATACAATTTTCCCTTTTGTTTGAAAATCAGCATGGCCACGGAGCCGATTCAATTCGGCCCCAACCTCCAGGGCCTCGCCCACGCCATGGCCAAGCGTCGCTCGACCCGCACCTATACCGGAGCTGATCTCACCCTCGAAGAACTGCGATCGCTCCTTCATTTCACCTATCAACCCCAGGACTACGCCGACCAAGGCCTCGACCCCACCCCGGACTATTGCGATCGCAATTTGCTCGAAACCTTCATCGTTGTTTCCGGGGTGGACGGCCTCGATGCGGGCTGTTACTACTACGCCCCCAAAGCCCAGGAATTGCGCCAAATTCGCTTTAAAAACTTCCGCCGCGAGTTGCATTTTCTCTGCTTAGGGCAGGATTTGGGGCGCGATGCCGGGGCCGTGGTGTTCCATACCGTAGACTTGAAGCGAGCGGTGCAGAAATACGGCGATCGCGCCTATCGCTATCTCCACCTCGATGCGGGGCATCTGGGTCAACGTCTGAATCTGGCAGCGATCGCCCTTGATCTCGGTGTCAGCGGCATCGGCGGCTTCTTCGATGACCAAGTGAACGAAGTCCTCGGCATCCCCCCGGAAGAAGCCGTCGTCTACATCACCACCCTCGGCCGTCCCCGTCAACGTGACCACTAACCGCTATGTTTGCCAACTTCACCAAACTCACCTATCTCCTCCGCGAAACCTTTGCCGGCTTGCAGCGGGGCGGCTGGATGAACGGCGCTGCGATTAGCACCGTGACGGTGTTGCTCTTTCTCTTTGGCCTCTGTTTGCAAACCTCCTGGCAACTCGATGCCCTCTTTGACCATTTCGGGACGCAGCTAGAGGTGTCGGTGTACCTGGAGCCGGAGGTGGCGGGCACGGAGGTGATGCCCCTGGTGGAAACCCTGCCGACGGTGGACGGCGTGCGCTTGGTGACCAAAGAAGAGGCCTGGGATTCCCTGCTGACGGAATTGGGGGTGAGCGATCGCACCCTCGCCACCCAGCAACTCGAAGGCAATCCCCTCGTGGATGAATTGAAAGTGACGGTAATTAACACAACGGTGATCCCGGCGGTGGTGCAGCAGTTGCAAGGTCTAGAAGGCGTGGATCGGGCGGTGTATATCAACGAAGCCACGGAACGATTCCGGCAAATTCAGCGGGGCTTAAATTGGGTCAGCATCACGATTACGGTGGTTTTGTCGTTGACGGCGATCGCGGTGATCACCACGACGCTCAATCTGATCGCCCTCGCCCGACAAAATGAACTGGAAATCATGCAACTCGTCGGCGCAACGAAGGCTTGGATTCTCCTGCCCTTCGTGCTGCACGGTATTTTCTTCGGAGCCGTGGGGGGTGCGATCGCCCTCCTGCTAATCACCCTCCTGCGCACCCTCATCCAAGAAATCCTCATGGCCCAAACCGGCTTCCTCCGCTTCCTCGCCGAAGGCTTCAGCATCAACGCCTTTCAA